>JALELN010000165.1 GCA_022771765.1 Lachnospiraceae bacterium
TAACCGAATAGTTCGTTTTCACCCGAAAAGGAGATACATGCGATGCATGTACCTCCTTTTTTATTCCGTCTTTTTTATTTCAAGGCCGGTGATCTTTCCGTTATCCAGCATTGCAACTGCATAGGTACTTCCGGTCGGTGAGTAATATCCGGTAAAACTGCCGGGATTGACATAAGTAATGCCATCTGTCTCACACACCTCTGCCCGGTGCGTGTGCCCGTAACAAACGAGCTTTGCCCCCTGTTTTTTTGCCTCATTTTCCAGCACGGAAAAATCACGCTTGACCGCATATTTATCACCATGCGCAGCAAAGATTTCCACGCCCTCCAACGCAAAACGCGCCGTAGGCTTTAACGGCATAAAATCATTATTTCCCTTTAAATAAATGGATGCAGTCAACGGCGGCAATAATCGCTCATATTCTGATTTTGCACACTCTCCGTCCCCCAGATGCAAAAACAGGTCAATCGGATTTTCCCGCTCAATCACATCCCGTAGCTGGTTCGTAAAGCCGTGGTTATCCGAAATAATCAGAATTTTTTTCATCTTGTATTTTATCCTTCTTCCTATTGATTTTTTTATCAATTGCGTTATACTAATTTTTATGGGGCATTAGCGCAGTTGGGAGCGCGTAACATTCGCATTGTTAAGGCCACGGGTTCGATTCCCGTATGCTCCACTACTTGTCATGAGGAGGGGCTCGCCGAAGATGGGAAGAGTCCTGATGACCTACGCAGACGCATCAAAGCACAAAAACAGGAGCCGGACTGATTGTCCTGCTCCTGTTTTACTGCCGGCGGTGGGACTTGAACCCACACGTGGTTACCCACAACAGATTTTGAGTCTGCATCGTCTGCCATTCCGACACGCCGGCTGACGCATAATGCGTAATTCATTACAACGAATAAAAGTATAGCACACATTTCATACCATGGCAAGAAAAAAATTCATTTTTCGATCATAATTTCCCAAATGCCTCTGATCCGGCTTTATCCGGTTGCAAGCTCACGCTTTCGCGTTTTCGCAGTTTTCTTATAACCGGCAAGCATTCCCACTACTTCTTCATAATCTCCGAAAGCCTCCTGCTCGTTGGACGCAGAGACAATCGTCACAGACACAAGCGGAAATGTCTCAAGGATTCCATGCCGATTGCATGTACGAATACAACGACGAATCCGGTCTTCTTCCTTATATAGCATATGTGCCTTCGCCTCGAATTCCTTCCTAATTTTTTCTGAAAAAGCCAGTGACTGATACCCCTCACAGATCATCACAAAATCGTCTCCGCCAATATGTCCCACGAAATCATTACCGCCTGCGTTTTTCTTCAATACATCGGCGAGAATGCGAATGACCTCGTCGCCTTTTTCAAAGCCATACACATCATTAAACGCCTTAAAGTTGTCCAGATCAAAATAATAGATGGTGCACTGCTTTCCGGACTCCACACTCTCCTTTACCTCCTGGTCGATAACAATGTTACCGGGAAGCCCGGTCAATGGATTCGCACATTTCGCAAGATCCACATCGATCTCCATCGCCTTTTTCAGCAGATCCTGAATGGTGACTATTCCTGCATATTTATCATCTTCCCTGACTACGATAAAGTCATAGAGCGCATCCATCTCACGCTCCATGGCAATCTTTGCTACACTGCTTATGGAGGTGTGCGCGTCAACCATCAAAAAATTTTTTTCAGCCAGATCACCGATATTTTTCTTGTGATACAACGAAAAACCATACTGTCCACTCAGCTTTTGAAACAATTTTTCCCTCGTCAGTATACCGCTGACCCGTCCCTGTTCCACCACGCAGATTCCAACAGCTTCCTCGTGATGCTTCATATAGGAAAGTACAGATTCCACCGTTGCGTTTTTTTCCACAGTCAGTCCGGTCTTCATCAGATTCTTAATATAATACTTTTTTACACCCAGATGATTGTGCATATGATTGCAGGTATTTTTCTCCAAAATCTCTGAGACAGCCTGCGGATTGTCAAAACGAAGCATTCTCTCCGGACTTGCCAGATAGTAGCCCTGACCGTACTGAACGCCCAGATCAATCAGCAGTTCCAGTTCTTTTTTCGTCTCGATCCCCTCGGCAATTAAAAGCGTACCGCTGCTATGTGAGAATTCTACCATTCCCTTGATCATCGCATACTTGATGGGATTTTTATATACATCATGAACCAGCTCATTATCCAGCTTAATATATCCCGGTGATAAACTGCAGATCCGGTTCAGTCCCGCATATCCGGAACCCACATCATCGATGGCTATCTGGTAATTCTGCATTTTGTAGTGCCCGATTGCCTGACGAAAGCTATTCTCATCTTCCACGCGTTCCCGCTCCGTAACTTCAAAGACAATACGTTCTGTATCAATTCCATAACGCTTCGTATACTCTCTGGTAAATCCCTGCCGGAACTTCTCATCGTGCAGTACTTTTGGACTCACATTGATAAAAATTTTTGCATGATACTGATCCAGTACATTCTTCTGGTCATAAACACCCCGTAGGATGGCCCGTCTGCACACCTGCTCCAGCATCCAGATACATCCGCTCTCCTCCGCACATTGGAACATTTCCTCTATATTATCAAAGATACCGGGTTTTTCCACTCTGCTCAGTGCCTCAAAACCCAGTACACTCCCATCTTGAAGTGAAACGATCGGCTGATATACCGGAGTAATCCACTGATTGACTATAATCTCCTCTAATTTTTGCTGTTGTTCGACTGTAACCATACGAATCTTTCATCCCTTCCCATCCACATGACTTTACAGAGATAGTATATCGCTTTCTGAATCTTTCCTTCTATCCGAAAAATGTAAAATAAATGAAAAAAATATGTAAAAAAAGTCGTTATATATGCCCTCAGACATATATAACGACCAGATATTCTCCTATGGACTTACTGTAATTTTCCCTTAAACTCATCGAAGCAATCAAAGGTTGCAAAGTAATCTGCAAGTGTTTCCGCACGGCGAATCAGCTTCGGCGTACCGTCCTCCTGCAACAGTATCTCGGAAGACCATAATCTTCCGTTATAATTGTAACCCATGGCAAAGCCATGAGCGCCGGTATCATGGATGACTAACAGATCTCCCTTATCGATCTTTGGCAACATACGGTCAATGGCGAATTTATCGTTATTCTCACAGAGCGCTCCCACAACATCATACATATGGTCGCAGGGCTCATTTTCCTTTCCCATGACAGTAATATGATGATATGCTCCATACATCGCCGGACGCATCAGATTGGCCGCGCATGCATCCACCCCGATATATTCTTTATAGGTATGCTTCTCATGAATCGCTTTCGTCACCAGACAGCCGTAAGGTCCCATCATAAAACGCCCCATCTCCGTATAGATCGCCACATCACCCAGACCTGCCGGTACTAGAATCTCGTCATAGACCTGATGAACGCCCTCGCCGATCGCCGCAATATCATTCGGTATCTGATCAGGCTTGTAAGCAATGCCCACGCCACCGGAGAGATTGATAAAGCTGATCTCGATGCCAAGTTCCTGCTTGATCTCCACAACGAGATTGAACAATGTGCGTGCCAGTGCAGGATAATAATCATTTGTCACCGTGTTGCTCACAAGAAAAGAATGCAGTCCGAAGCGTTTTGCTCCCTTCTCTTTTAAGATCCTGTAACCCTCAAACAACTGTGCCTTTGTCAAACCGTATTTTGCATCTCCGGGGTTGTCCATAATGCCATTGCTGATCTCATATACGCCGCCGGGATTGTAGCGCAGGCTGATCGTCTCCGGAATGTGTCCGAGCGTCTGCTCCAGAAACTCAATATGTGTAAAATCATCCAGATTGATGATTGCCCCCAGCTCGTCCGCTTTCACGAACTCCTCTGCAGGCGTGTCATTCGAAGAAAACATGATGTCCTCTCCACGAATATCACAGGCATCTGACAGCACCAATTCTGCCATAGAAGAACAGTCACAGCCACAGCCGTACTCATGAAGTATTTTAACCAGAAACGGATTGGGAGTAGCCTTTACCGCAAAATATTCTTTATAACCCTTATTCCACGCAAATGCATCTTTCACTGCCTGCGCATTCGCACGGATACCTTTCTCATCATATAAATGAAAGGGGGTCGGATATTCTTTTACAATCGCATCCAACTGCTCCTTTGTTACAAATGTCTCTTTTTTCATCGCTATTTCCTCTTTTCGTAAATATTACAAGCAATTATACTCTAAACCCTATCAAAAGGCAACCGTAAGTTGAAACTAACGCGCGGTCATCTTAAAAAACGAATAATCGAAAGTTTAAGATCCGAAATATGCATCTATTCCGTCTGCCATTCCCTTTACCATCTCCTTCTGACCGGCAGCCGAGGACATATAGCGGTCTTCCGCCGCATCTGTCATAAATCCAAGCTCGATCAAAGTCGTCGGCACTTTGCTCCAGTTTGTGCCGGTCAGATCATCCCGATAGGAAATACCGCGCTTTTTCAGTCCCGTCTCCCTGCAGTACGCATCCAACACTGCCCGGGAAAGCTTTTTACTCTTGGTATAAAGCTTTCCGACATAGCGATTTGATGCAGACGAGCATAGCACAGAAACTCCCTTTACAGGATTGAGCGAACCATCCGCATGGATGCGCACACAAATATCTGCTCCGCTCTCATTGATCAACTGCGCACGCTCCTTATTCGAAATGCGCACATTATTTTTCGTGCGCGTCATGACAACCTGATACCCGCGATCCTGTAACTCCTTCTTTAATTTTTTTGCTACTTCCAACGTCAATTGATACTCCGGCTTTTTGGTTGCAACACCGCAGGTGCCACCCGACACCTTCATCTTGTAAGTCTTTGAACCCGGTCCGTTTGGCTCCGTGCTGCTATCTCCCCTGGACTGATGTCCGGGATCAATACCAACGATCTTTTTTCCCTTAACATGCAGAGCAATAGCGATCTTTTCATTCCCACAGCTCGCATAAATATGTGTGTTTCCGTAACGTTTTGCCGTCACTTTTCCGTCTTTGCTCACAGATGCAATTTTCCCATTGCTCACCGACCACGATACCGGTTCTGCAGTATTGACGCGAAACTGATATGATTTCCCGGCTGTCAGCTTTTTTACAGACCTTGTAAATGCCAAAGGCTGTTTCTGTGTACTCGCCGCCGCTGCCGGAATCGTCGCTGTTACTGCAATTAGCACACACAGCATGGCCGCAAGCATTTTTTTATATTGCCGTAGCTGTTTCATTTTCTACTCCTGTCACTGTATTACACAATCACAACGTGCAATACATTTATTAATAAAATCCACGCAAGACCGTAATAAGTTACAACTGCCACAAGATCATTGACGGTGGAGATCAACGGACCGGAGGCAACTGCCGGATCCACTTTAATCTTGTTAAAAAAGAGCGGAATCACCGTTCCGGTAAGACTGGAGATCGTCATCGCCACCAAAAGTGCCAGACCAATACAACCGGAGATCGGAAATGCCGTTCCAACCGGCTGTCCCTTGATCAAGGCCAGATAGCACCCAATAAACAAAAATGCGATACTTCCCAGCAGCAATCCATTTGCCATTCCAACACGGATTTCCTTAAATACCAGATACAGCTTCTGCTTTCCCTCCAGATTTTCATCCATGAGCACACGCAGCGTCACCGCCAGCGACTGTGTACCCACGTTTCCTGACATACCAAGCGTCAGTGACTGGAAGGTCACGATCAATGTCAGTTCGGACATGACATGCTCGAACAGACCGGTAATCGTCGATACGCCGAGTCCCATAATAAAGAGTACAACCAGCCACGGAACTCTCTTTTTCATGGATTCCACCAGAGATTCGTTCAGATCTTCCTCTGCAGTCAGACCTGCAAACATCGCATAGTCCTCTCCCATTTCCTCGTCTACCATCTCGATCAGGTCATGGGCCGTCACAACACCAATCACACGGTTGTCATTATCCAAAACAGGAATCGTATCCTCTGAGTAATCCTTTAATTCCTCAATACAATCACTGATATCCTCCTTCGCATATACATAAGGAAAGGACGTCGCGATCAAACTTTCCAGATCATCATGCTCCCGGGCGATAATCAGATCATTCAGGCTCAGCGCACCGTAAAAGGTTCCGTTTTTGTTTACCACATACATCGTAGATATATTATCGTGGTCTGCTGCCTGCTCCACCAGCGATTTCATTGCTTCTTTGATCGTCAGATCACGGCTGATCAGAATGAAATTCGTAGACATATAGCTACCGATCTCATCCTCATCATAGGACGCAATACGCTCTACATCCTTTTTCGTATCAATATCCAAAAGTGCCTCAACCTGCGCCCGTTCTTTCTCGTCCAGCTCATCCAGAATATCGCTGATCTCATCCGCATCCATGGATGCCATGATCTCAGCCACTTTTTCCGGGCTGATCTCCTGAATGTAGTCCTTAATCTCATCTTCCTCTACATAGGAAAAGACCTCTGAAATGCGCTCCGCACTCAGGAGCATAAATAATCGTTTACGAGCATCCTTGTCCAGATGCTGTAGCAATGACGCAATATCATTTTCGTGATAGTCATCCAGACGCTCACGTAACTCCGACGGCTTTGCATCGGAATCTAAGATTTCTAATAATTCCGCCTCATAATCGGGGCGCTCCGGAATAAATAATTCTTCTTCCACTTTTGCTCTATGTCTCCTTTCTTCTAAACTCATAATCTGAAAAAAGGGCATAAAAAATCCATCGTTTATTTAACCAATGAAACGAACGATGGACAACAGAAATGCTTCACACTGTAAAAAGCGGGTGTAACCACAATCCGCTTCTAATATCTGAAACGCTTTATGCTGTCTATCGTTCACCTGTTTATGCCCGTGACTATCAGAACCGTCCATGGTCTCACCCTCTTTCTACATATTTCACATTTGTTTTATCGTATCATTCTGAAAATTGATTGTCAAGAAGTCATTTGTCGGTGGCTGACAGGAATGCCCCTGACACACATAGTACGTAGTAGAATCATTTTTCAAAGGATACTTTTCGTCCGGCTGATTCCGGATAACGACAAGCGTATCCAGAGGAATCCGACACACCAGTCTGCTCAGATCCTGCTTATCTTTCCGCACAATTGTGATCCGGTCCGGTTCATCCACATGCTCCGATAACGCCAGAAGATACATTGCATAACCCGCTGGATAACCGCCCGCCTCAGCGCCCATGAATGAAAGCTGTCTCTTCGCCAGCTGTTGTAGCTGTGCATCCCCGGTGAGAAGCGACAACCGGACCAGATTGTACGCCATTGCGGAATTTCCACTGAAAACTGCTCCGTCATAGGTTTCCTTCGGGCGCAGAACAAGCTGCTCATGGTTCTTCCCATACAGAAAAAATCCGCCATTCTCCTCATCATAAAAATCGGAAACCGCTTTCCGGCAAAATATCTCTGCCCGTTGCAGAAACGATAAATCCAAGGTTGCCTCATACAAAGCCAGCAACGCATATATACAGAAGGCATAGTCATCCAAAAAACCCTCTCCACTACGCTGCCCGTTCCGGCAACTGACATATAGCGTGTCGTCCCTACATAAATACGTGCTGATAAACTTCCATGCCTGTATGGCTGTTTGTAAATAAATATGTTTTCCGCTCACCCTGTATAAATGGCATAATGCAGCGATCATCAGACTGTTCCATGAGGTGAGTATCTTATTGTCCAGATGCAAGGCGTATCTGTGGCTTCTGTATTCATAAACGTCCGCACGGAATTTCTCCATCCGCAATTGCCCCTCCATCGCCTCTTTGTCTTCCGGTTTCTCCGCATGATGAAGAAGATTGGGAATACTTTTTCCCTCAAAATTTCCCTTCTCCGTGATATCATAATAGCGGTTAAACTCCTGCCCGGCCTTCTCTCCCAGCACTCGAACAATTTCTGACGGCTCAAACAGATAATACTTTCCTTCCTCTCCCTCACTATCCGCGTCCTTCGCGCTATAAAACGCCCCTTCCGGTGATGTCATTTCTCTCAAAACAAAAAGCGCTGTCTTCTGCGCCACATCCAGAAAAACGTCCTTCTTTGTGAGCTGAAATGCCTTACAGTATACTGATAACAGCAATGCATTATCATACAACATTTTTTCAAAATGCGGCACCAGAAAATACGCATCTGTGGAATATCTGCAAAACCCGCCTCCGATATGGTCAAAAATTCCACCCCGGTACATCTGAAGCAAGGTCTTTTCTACCATTTTCAATGCATCCCGGTCTCCGCTTTTCTCATAATATCGCATGAGAAACAACAGGTTGTGCGGAGTCGGAAATTTTGGTGCCGCTCCAAAACCACCAAATTTCTCATCAAAGCTTTCTTTGAAGATCGCCACTGCCTGCTCAATCTGTCTGTACCCTGGCCCGGCATCAGTCGCAGACTCATTAGCAATCAGATGCCTCTTTTTCAATGCATCCTTCTGTAAAATGTCAGTGATTTCCTCCGCAGATGTGAGCAGTCGCTGCCGGTTTGACTTCCACCGCTCATGCACCTGTAATAACAGCTCCTTTAATCCCAGCCGCCCATATGATGAGGTTTTGGGGAAATAAGTACCCGCAAAAAATGGCTTCTGCTCCGGTGTCAGAAAGATGGTTGTGGGCCATCCGCCGCTTCCTGTGAATGCCTGGCACACGGTCATATAAATATTGTCAATGTCCGGACGTTCCTCCCTGTCAACCTTGATCGCAATAAAATAGAGATTGAGAATCTCTGCGATCTCTTCGTCCTCAAAACTCTCGCGCGCCATGACATGACACCAGTGACACGTACTGTATCCAATGCTTAAAAATATCGGTTTGTCCTCTTCTTTGGCGCGCAGAAATGCTTCCTCGCACCACGGATACCAGTCGACGGGATTATCCGCGTGCTGTAATAGATATGGGCTTGTCTGATCTTTCAAATGATTTTTCATATGCATACTCCTTTCACTTCTGCCAGCAAAACAGTAAGATATACCTAGTATGTATTTTTTCTGTCAAATTATAAGATTTAAGGCAAGCTTCCTGTATTCATTATAAAAGACAAAAAACAGGACGGGGATTTCCTCGTCCTGTTTTATATTTAAGTATATTTACTTTATAGATTTGTATTATTTCGAAAAATCCGGGAACTTAAATTTAGTTGCCTTGTTGAAGTTTTTGTAAGTAACCGTTGACTTGGCAGTCGTATAACTGATGTCACTCTCTGCTCCCATTGCCTCATACATGCTCTTGAAATAACCGTTATAAAATGCTGCCATATCAGTTGTCGCCTTTACCGGCAGATATGTTTTTTTATCAATCCAGAGTGTTACTTTGATCGGATCAAGCGTCTTGTAATCGACACCCAGTTCTGATGTCTGATCCTCAGTCATTCCAAGGACTTCCAATGCCTTTGCCATATCAGCGCCTTTCACCTTTGCTGAGATCTGTACTGTATCATTTTTATTTACCTTGACACTGTTTTTTGCAATCCTGGCATCAGAGTACAGAGATGTATCTACTGCATTAGCATTGCTAAATATATCTGTAATATTTATTCTTTCATATTCGGAACCATCCACGGAAACATATTCATAAATATTCCCCTTAGCTGTTTCTTTGATATAAACAACGCTCTTACTCTCCTGTTCAATACCGTCACCTGTAACTTTGACTGTTGTTACAGCCTTCGACTTAACCGGATTCTGAAATACAATCTGTTTTGCAGTCGTCTTAGAAGTTACATTCTGTCCCTCCTGAGATACCTTTACTGTAGTTGTCTGAGTTGTCTCGTAGGATTTCGCCTTTTTCGATGCTTTCTCCATCTTCGCGAGATACTGCTTTGCAGTCAGTATTGCTGCACTTGCCGGTGTCGCATTTGCAACCACACCTGCTGCCATCACTGCCGTCAACAGTGCTGCTGCCATTCGTTTCTTCCAATTTTTCATTGTAAATGCCCCCTTAGACTTTATTTTTGCTTCAATAAGCAATAGGTATATTCTTTATTATACTTGTTTTTCCATGTAATTACAATCCCCTGCACGTAAGTCACATGAAAATCAATGCAAAAAAAAGGTACAAGCATATGCTTGTACCTTAAAGCTGCCGACGGGAATCGGACCCGTGACCTCCGCACTACCAATGCGACGCTCTACCGCCTGAGCCACGGCAGCCTGTCGAATCACTCAACGAATAATAATATACTATAACGTCGAATGATTGTCAACAGTAAAAATCAATTATTTTCTACAATTTTTCTGAGGGTTTCAGATATACCGCCATACGGTTTGTATTGCCAAAATTACGAAACGCAATATAGGCATCGCTCTCATCAGAACTACCAGCTGCAGTCTTGTCAGCCTTTGTATCCTCATCCGAAAGATCAGGGGTGATACCGGCGGCTTTTTCCTCCAGACGCTGCGACAGCCGCTCCAAAAACAGACGTAGGAAATCCTCGTAATCTTCTCTCGTAAAGAGTGCCTTTAAGGCATCCGTGATCTGATCCTTCAATGTATCCGCTCCACTGGGAACACCTGCCCACTGATCCGTGATCTCCACTCCACCATTCTGTAAATAACCCAGAATCTTTGTCACATATTTCTGAGTTTCCTCAAAGGGTGGAATACCATCGTATTTATCTACATTTCCACTGCCGGCATTATACGCGGCAAGTGCATAAGAAACATTACCGTCATATTTCTTGAGCAGCGAGGCAATATATTTTGCCCCTCCCATAATATTTTGCTCCGGATCATAGGCATCCGTCACGCCGAGCCCCTTCGCGGTCTCAGGCATGAGCTGCATGATACCCATTGCTCCACTCTTACTCGTAGCATTGGCATCAAAATCAGACTCCACCTTTGCCATTGCTTTTAGTAGCTCCACATCCACGTTATAGGTCTTCGCCGCCTTCTCAAAAATCGTTTCAAGAGACGAAGTTGTTTTCAGCTGCTCGTTCAGATGTGCAGAAAAATCTGTGGAACTTCCTGATACCGCATCGGTATCTATCGTAGTTGTTGTCACGCCATTGGCATCCGTTACTGAAGTAATCTTCATAAGCCGCCTCCTTTGCCGTGGACATTTATCCGTTGTTTTTTATACGTTGATCTCCGCCGTCATTCCAAGCAACTCTTTGTTTTCATCCAGAATTGGCTGGATCACATTCTTCAAATACTGCTCCACCTGATACTCGGCACGACCGGTATACTTCGCGGGATCCATGTTCTCCTGCAGTTCCTCAAGCGTCAGTCCGAATGACTCATCTGCCGCGATCAGCTCCAGCAGATCATTGTCTTTTCCCTCTGCCTTCACATGTTTTCCTGCCTCCATGGACAGCTGACGAATCTTCTCATGCAGTTCCTGACGATCTCCACCTTTCTTTACCGCATCCATCATGATATTTTCCGTCGCCATAAACGGCAATTCACTCATCAGATGCTTGGTGATCACCTTATCATAAACAACCAATCCGTCTACGACATTCAGGCACAGATCAAGGATACCATCAATCGCAAGGAATCCTTCCGGAATGCTCAGACGCTTGTTTGCAGAGTCATCCAGTGTACGCTCAAACCACTGTGTAGCCGAGGTAATTGCGGGATTCAGCGCATCGATCATCACATAGCGTGACAGAGACGCAATACGCTCGCTGCGCATCGGATTGCGCTTATATGCCATTGCCGAAGAACCAATCTGATTTTTCTCAAAGGGTTCCTCGATCTCTTTCAAATGCTGCAATAAACGGATATCGTTTGAGAATTTATGCGCACTGGCTGCAATACCTGCCAGCACATTCGCTACTCTCGTATCGACCTTTCTGGAATAAGTCTGCCCGGAAACCGGATAACAGCACTCAAATCCCATTTTCTGTGCAATCATCGGATCAATCTTGTCAATGATCTCGTTATTATTGTCAAACAGTTCCTTGAAGCTGGCCTGCGTTCCGGTCGTTCCCTTGGAACCTAAAAGCTTCAGACTGCCCAACACGTAATCCAGATCCTCCAGATCCATCTCAAATTCCTGCATCCACAGTGTGGCACGTTTGCCGACGGTTGTGGGCTGCGCCGGCTGAAAATGCGTAAATGCCAGTGTCGGCAGTGCCTTGTACTTCTCTGCAAATTTTGCCAACTCTGCCAGTACGTTAACCAGTTTTTTTCTCACCAGCTTTAACGCTTCTGACATGATAATAATATCAGTGTTATCTCCTACATAGCAGGAAGTCGCACCAAGATGAATGATTCCCTTTGCCTTCGGACACTGCTGTCCGTAAGCATATACATGGCTCATGACATCGTGACGTACCAGTTTTTCGCGTTCCTTTGCCACATCATAATTGATGTCATCCTGATGTTCTTTCAGTTCATCGATCTGCTCCTGTGTAATATCCAGACCCAGCTCCTTCTCTGTCTCAGCCAGCGCAATCCACAATCTGCGCCAGGTACGGAACTTCATATCCTGTGAAAAAATATACTGCATTTCCTTGCTGGCATAACGCTCAGACAAGGGGCTTGTATAATTGTCTGTACTCATTTTAAATCTCCTCTCATTTCTCGTAACTCCCTCGAATATCATCCTTCGGCGGTTCCATCGGATAGGTTCCGGTAAAACATCCCTTACAGATAGAAAGTCCATCAACCATCTGCTCCAGACGATCGATGTTCAGATAGCCCAGACTATCCGCACCAATCAGTTCCCGAATCTGCTCAATGGAACGATTATAGGCAATCAACTGCTCCCGCACCGGAATATCCGTGCCGAAATAGCAAGGCCATAAGAACGGCGGGGAACTGATCCGCACATGCACCTCGGTTGCACCGGCTTCACGCAGCATATTGACAATGCGGTTGGAGGTCGTCCCTCGCACGATGGAATCATCAATCATAATGACACGCTTGCCTGCCACAGCCTCCTTCATGGCATTCAACTTGATGGCCACACTGCTCTCACGGCTGCTCTGCGCCGGTTTAATAAAGGTTCGTCCTACATAGCTATTCTTCACAAATGCCATTCCATAAGGGATTCCGCTTTCCATCGAATATCCCATTGCTGCCACATTTCCGGATTCCGGAACACCAACCACCACATCTGCTTCCACCGGCGAATCCTGTGCCAGAAAACGTCCCGCCTTAATGCGGGCAGCATAGACACTCTTACCGTCAATATGACTGTCCGGACGGGCAAAATAAATATACTCAAAAATACATCTGGCCTGCTGTTCCTTCGGCAGACACATGGTCCTGTCCGATACAATTCCATGCTCCGGAGAAATCGTAACAATCTCACCCGGCTCCACATCCCGCACATATTCCGCGCCCAGCGTTTCCAGCGCGCATGTCTCACTCGCGAGCATATATGCGTTATCACGCTTTCCGATCACTAACGGCTTAAATCCAAAGGGATCTCTTGCACCAATGAGTTTTCGCGGGCTCATAACCACGAGTGCATAGGCTCCTTTGATCTTTTCAGCAGCCCTTCGCACTGCTTCCTCCACCGTCTTTGATTTCAGACGCTCTCTGGCAATATAGTATGCAATCACCTCTGAATCAATCGTTGTCTGGAAAATTGCGCCGGTATATTCCAGTTCTCTGCGAAGCTCGTTGGCATTAATCAGATTACCATTATGCGCCAGCCCCAGCGTACCTTTCACATAATTGAGCACCAGTGGCTGTGCATTTTCTCTCGTGGATGCACCCGCAGTGGAATAGCGCACATGACCTACACCAATGTCACCCTTTAATTTTTCCAGCGATTCCGGTGTAAATACTTCATTCACAAGTCCCATATCCTTGTGTGTGAGTACCTTGCCCTTCGGTCCGTTGGTGTCACTGACTGCGATACCACAGCTCTCCTGCCCGCGGTGCTGTAATGCAAATAAACCGTAGTAAATTGAGGGAGCCACATCACCTCCATCAAAATCATACATGCCAAAGACACCGCATTCCTCGTGCAATTCATCCCCTACATTTACCGTTAATTCTGCCTGATTCTTCATGTATATTCTCCATAACCTATCTGGTAAACTTTGTTCCGGTCAACAGTTCGTATGCTTCCTTATATTTTTCAATTGTCTTATTTACCACTTCATCGGGAAGTAAATTATCATTATCCGGGTTGCTCTTCAGCCAGTCTCTGACAAACTGTTTGTCAAAAGACGGCTGTGACTGTCCGGGCTTATATCCCTCTACCGGCCAGAAACGGGAGCTGTCGGGGGTAAGCATTTCATCGCCAAGTACCACCTGTCCGTTTTCGTCCAGACCAAACTCAAACTTGGTATCTGCGATAATGATACCGCGCTCTCTCGCATAAGCGGCACACTTCTTGTACAGATTCAAGGTAGCATCCTTGATCGCGGTAGCGTACTCCTCACCTTTTCCGGGATAAAGCTTCTCTAAAATATCCACACTCTGCTCAAAGGTGATGTGCTCATCGTGATCGCCAAGATCTGCCTTGGTCGTCGGTGTATAGATCGGCTCGGGGAGCTGATCAGACTCTTTGAGACCCTCGGGCAGCTGAATCCCGCAGACCGTACCATTCTTCTGATAACTCTCCCAGCCGCTGCCGGTAATATAACCGCGAACAATACACTCGATGGGCAACATATTTAACTTTTTACACAACGTGCTGTTCCCGCTGTACTGCGGCTGTCTGAAATACTCAGGCATATCCGCGGGATCTACCGATACCAGATGGTTCGGAATCACATCTTTGGTAAAATCAAACCAGAATTTTGACATCTGGGTTAAAATCGCGCCCTTGTCTGTAATCTTGTTTTTTAAGATATTATCAAATGCTGATATACGGTCGGTTGCAACAAGGATCAAAGTGTCTCCGTTATCATAGACCTCTCTGACCTTTCCCTCTTTCATTGGTTTAAACTCTTTCATCTCATTTTCCTCTTTCTTTTTGATTACTTTTTTATGAGCAATGATTTTCCGGTCATCTCCGCAGGCTGCTCCAGACCCATGATCTGAAGTAAGGTCGGTGCGATATCCGCAAGACACCCGCCCTCGCGCAGCGTATAGGAATCATCATAATTTACAAGAATAAACGGAACCGGATTGGTTGTATGTGCCGTGTGGGGCTTTCCGGTCTCGTAATCTACCATCTTCTCGGCATTTCCATGATCTGCGCAGATAAACATTGCGCCGTCCACGTCCTTTACTGCCTGAACAGCATCTCCAACCAGCTGGTCTACACGCTCAACAGCCTTCACTGCCGCTTCGATCACACCGGTATGTCCGACCATATCCGGATTTGCGAAATTGATGATGATCACATCATATTTATCGGACTTGATTGCCTCCACGAGATCCATTCCTACCTCGGGAGCACTCATCTCCGGCTTTAGGTCATAGGTAGCAACTTCCTTGGGCGAGTTGACAAGAATACGTGCCTCATCAATATTGGGTTCTTCGACACCACCGTTAAAGAAGAAAGTCACATGTGCATACTTCTCTGTCTCAGCCAGACGAAGCTGCTTTTTGCCGCATTTTGCAAGATACTCACCCAACGTATTTGTCACAGACTCTTTTTCAAAAGCAATAAGCTTGTTCGGGATTGTCTCATCATAATCCTTGAAGCAGACATAGGTCAGCTTTAAAAACGGTCTCTCAAATCCGGTAAACTGATCGTCGCAGAATGCTCTCGTGATCTCACGCGCACGATCGGGACGGAAGTTGAAGAAAATAACAGAGTCACCGTCCTTTACGAGTGATAAAGGCTTACCATCCTTTACGATCACAGTGGGCAGTACAAACTCATCTGTCACATCGTTTGCATAGGAATCTGCCATAGCCTGTACGGCATCCTCTGCCTGAACACCTTCACCGGTTGTCAGTGACTTGTATGCCTTCTCCACACGATCCCAGTTGTTATCACGATCCATCGCGTAGTAACGTCCGGACAGAGAAGCGATCTTTCCGACACCGATCTCGTCCATCTTTTTCTGCAGTGCTGCCACATAATCCTTGCCGGATGCAGGCGGTGTATCTCTACCGTCTAAAAATGCATGTACATACACGTTCTCTAAGCCATTTTTCTTGCACATCTCAAGCAGACCATACAGATGGGTAATGTGGCTGTGTACGCCACCGTCTGATAACAGTCCCCACAGATGGAGATCTGAGTTGTTTTTCTTGCAATTTTCGATTGCCTGAAGCAGTACTTTGTTTTCAAAGAACTCACCGTCCTCAATTGCCTTGGTGATACGGGTCAGATCCTGATAAATAATGCGGCCGGCACCGATATTCATATGTCCTACCTCTGAATTTCCCATCTGTCCATCGGGAAGACCGACTGCCAGTCCGGATGCATTTCCTGCAACAAACGGACATTCCTTCATCAGCTTGTCCATCACAGGAGTGTTCGCCATCGCAATTGCATTACCATCAGGATTATCATTCAGTCCATAACCATCCAGCACCATTAAAACTACAGGTTTCTTACTCATGTTTTTGTCCTCTTTTCTTTATGATATATAATATAATTAATTTACTTTTTTCACATATCCATCCGCATCAATTGTAACACCCTTTGACAAGCCCTGCTCAAAGGCAATGATGCGCGCTTTTTCTGTCTCGTCCGTCACCAGATACGTCTGGCGGTTCTGCTGTACACACGGCACAAACCGGAAATCCACACTGCCGTCCGCGTTAATAATCACCTGTGCGATTCCGGTGTCTTTCTTATTGACACCATCTGTCAGAGTGCTTCCAAACCAGAAATTGCCCAGACTGTAAATCACGGGCACATCTGAAATATATGTAATGCCCTGCAGACAATGCGTGTGTCCGCCGATAATGGCATCCGCTCCGGCCTGTGCAAACTGCTCAGCCAAAGCCACCTGATCTGCCTCGTAATAATTGGTGCCCTCCGTGCCCCAGTGCACAAACGCCATCACATAATCGCTGTGCTGCTTTGCCTCACGAATCACTTCCAGATACTTTTCCGGATGCAGCGTCTTAAGCACTCCCGGTGTCGTCTCCGTAGCTTCCTTCGTATAATTATAGGTACGCTCGATCTGCGTTGCAGCCACAAACGCAATCTTTTTACCGTTTGCCACAAAATACCATGGGCGTTTTGCCTCCTCCAGATTATTCCCGGCACCCACATTCGGAATACCCGCCTCATCCAGCGTGGCGATCGTATCGGATAGCGCCTCCAGACCATAATCACAAACATGATTGTTTGCAATTCCGGCGATATCCACTCCCAGTTCTTTTAATATAGAAACATTCGACGGATCAGAACGAAACGTGTAAGCTTTTCCCGCGATGGGTTCGCCCCCCGTACTGAAGGTACACTCGTTGTTTATCATCAGAATATCAGAATCCGCCATCACCGTGCGCACATCCTTACTCAATGCAGCACCCAGTCCCTTACTTTTCAAATGCTGCATCGTACCGATGCGGTCATCAAAATTCATGTCACCGGTAAAGCTGATCACGGTCTCTTCCTTGGAAGCACACTCTTGTCTGGTCACACGGAACAGCTGCTCGCTATGCATTCCATACTGTTCACAATAATCCAGCCACAACACATGGATGGAGTTTCCTGATGCCTGATACCAGATATCAGCATCCGTTGCCGTCCCGGCTTTCGATGCCACCTGATTCAACGCTTCTTCTCCGTACAGTGAACGAAACCAGAATAAAAAGGATTCATCCAAAGGATAACCACCCAGAAATTCCCGCTTTGCTGAAAGTATCGTGTCCACTGCCCGATTCAACGCATCCTTTTTTACGCTCTCAGGTGTATGGCTCTCAATCTGCGGTTCCACCACCTGTCCGGCCACACTTTTTCCGGCAGCCTCATTCACCGACATCTGGTTCTCTGCTGACACATTCACCGGCTGAATTTCCGCTGTACTCATGGCAAGCGCCTCTATCAGCTCTTCGGACTTCTTTGCCCTCGCACTTCCACAACTGCACAGAGAAAGCATCATTCCTGTTATACACAAGATAAGAAGGAGTGCATGTTTTCCCTTTTTTTTCATTCGCTGTTTTCTCCTATGGCGTCATTTGCATACATAGTCATTATAATCTATTTTTGCGCCTTTTACAATACAGCATCCACAGTTACTTCTTTAATAAGGAATTCAAAAAAGCAACCGCTGTATCATAATTGCCCGGATTATAAGATATCGCAATCACCGCATCCTGATAATACTGTGTCTGTGGCATTCCCGGAATATCACGTACATGAATACCGCATGCCATCGGCTCCGGCTGCACATCATCGTATTCATCATATCGCTGATCAGCCATCACCAGCTTGTCCTGCCACTCCTGCGGCACAGCATCAGTCAAATCCAGAAAATAGCCGCTGACCGCGTACTCCATAAAAACACTTTCCGGCAAAACCAAAATATCTTCCGTTCCGGACTGTAAATGCACATACAATGCCATTCCGGACTGTGACGATGCGCTTCCTACCACAACATTTCCAAATGTCATCTGGTCAAGCGGAATGCCCTGCTCCTGTGCGAACTGCTCCGCATAGGGCTCAAAGGCGTTTTCCTCCCCACAGTCTACCATTGTCACGGCAAACAAGGTGTCCTTAGCGGTCACTATGGTACGGATCAACAATATGGATGCCACTGCTATCACCACAACAACCAGCACCGGTATACGCCAATAGTCCCATAAATAACTGCGTTTCTGCGCCGGGGTCATCTCCTTGAAGGGAATCTCATCTTTTGATCGTTCTCTTTGTCTCATATTACTTATTCTTCTTTCTGTTGCGTTTGCTGTTGCAGTTACAGTATTTCCTATTTTATGCAAATTGTCAACTTAAAAAAGTATAAACT
>JALELN010000188.1 GCA_022771765.1 Lachnospiraceae bacterium
TGAAATAATCCCTATAATATTCCATTGCCTCTGCCCGCTCATCCTCCGGGATGTCGAGCAGTTTTTGTTCCAATTGAAATAAAAATTGCTCCTTTGTCATGCTAACTCCTCTCCTGCAAACATTGCAGTTATTTTCCTTGAATACTCCAGCCACTCACTCCGATATAAACTAAGCTGTGCTTCACCTGCCGCCGTTATCTTATAGTATCTGCGATTTCGCCCGGCGCATTCCCGGTCATAGACCTCCAGACAGTCATCTTTTTGCAGACGCCGTAATACCGGATACAGTGTGGACTCGGACACATCAATCGCTTTTCGCACATCCTGCGTGATCTTGTACCCATAAGTTCCTTCCTCATCCTTGGATACGACCGCCAGAACAATGGCATCCAGCAGTGCCGCTCCCGTGTTAAAAACCATTCCATCACTCCCTGCTCTGTTATTATGTTTACATATAATACTGTTTTGTGTTTAATACTATATATTATATAATATTGTTTGTCAATAAGTTATTATATAAAAAATAATATTTTTTTGAATATAATAAAAGAGGACGCTTGTTTACGTCCTCTCATAAACATTATTATTCATCAAAAATACTTACAATCTCTCCGTCGAGAATACGGTTCGTATTCTTGACCGCGCAGAAATTACCGCACATGCTGCAGGTGTCCTCTTTTTCCGGGGCCGCTTCAGCACGATAACGCCTCGCCTTCTCCGGATCCATGGCAAGCGCAAACATGCCCTCCCAGTCAAGCTTCTTACGCGCCTCGCTCATACGATAATCCCAATCAGCCGCTCCGGGAACACCTTTTGCAATATCGGCAGCATGTGCTGCGATCTTTGCCGCAATGATTCCCTCTTTCACATCCTCGGCATTTGGCAGTCTTAAATGCTCTGCGGGTGTCACATAACATAAAAATGCCGCGCCGCTTGCCGCCGCGATCGCGCCTCCGATCGCTGAGGTAATATGATCATAGCCCGGTGCCACATCCGTCACCAGCGGTCCAAGTACATAGAATGGTGCCCCATGACAAAGTGTCTTCTGGATCTCCATATTTGCCGCAATCTGATTCATTGGCATATGTCCCGGTCCTTCGATCATTACCTGCACATCCCGCTCCCATGCCCTTTTCGTCAACTCACCGAGCGTAATCAGTTCCTCAATCTGCGCCGTGTCGGTTGCATCCGCAATACAACCCGGTCTGCAGGCATCTCCAAGGCTCATCGTAATATCATACTCCTGACAAATGTCAAGAATCTCATCATAATGCTCGTAAAACGGATTTTCCTGTCCGGTCATCTCCATCCAGGCAAACATAATCGAACCGCCTCTGGAAACGATGTTCATCAGACGCTTATTATTTTTAAAACGTGCTGCCGTCGCACGGTTCATGCCACAGTGGATCGTCATAAAATCAACGCCGTCTTCCGCATGCATTTTTACGATATCCAGCCACTCCTGTGCCGTGATCTGACCGAGGGGTTTGTGGTAGTACACCACCGCATCATAGATCGGTACCGTACCGATCATCGCCGGACAGGTCTCTGTCAGTTTCCGGCGAAAAGTTCTTGTATCTCCGTAAGAGCTCAGGTCCATGATCGCCTCCGCGCCCATATCCACTGCTGCACGAACCTTCTCATATTCCATGTCCACGTCCTTCCAGTCACGTGACACGCCGAGGTTGACGTTGATCTTAGTCGTGAGCTTCGCGCCCACTCCACTGGGACTCAATGCTTTGTGATTTTTGTTGCAGGGAATGATAACCTCTCCCTTTGCGATCAGCTCCCGGAGCTGTTCCGGTGCCATATGTTCTTTTTCTGCCACGATCTCCATCTGCGGAGTGATGATACCCTTGCGGGCGGCGCCCATCTGTGTGGTGTAATCTGCCATACTGTTTTCCTCCTTTTGTATGCCCGGCAGAAGGTGGTGCCCCCAATCTGCCGAATGGAGCCTATTTTAGCAGAAACAAAAAACTGTGTCCGCAGGAATGCACGACACAGCTTCTATAAACACAATCACATCATTGAAGTCACATATGTATCCCTACGTTGGAATTACCCAAATCAGGTTCGTGGGTTAAAGCAACACAGCTTACTCTCAGCCTGCTTCTGCAAGCTCCCCGTTTTTTCTGTAACTGTTCATTTCCTTTACAGTTGTGAACAGTTACATTTTATTTTCTTATACATCTTAGCACGATTGTATTTGGAGTGCAAGAGAAATTCTTCAGGAAAGTCCCTGCTCACATCCCAACCTCATCCAGCACATCCCGAAGCATTGATGCCGACTGCTGCAGACGCTCTAATTCGTCTCCGGAAAGCGGGATCGGCACTTTCGTCTCCACACCGTTTTTTCCTACAATCGCAGGCATAGACAGAGCTACATCGGAAATACCGTACTCACCGTACATAATAGATGAAACAGGAAGAATGGATTTCTCATCGCGCAGAATCACTTCGCAGATACGGCGGACAGACATGGCAATCCCGTAATAGGTTGCCTGTTTTTTTTCGATAATCTCATAAGCACTGTTTTTTACCTCCTCTGCAATTCGGGTCGTATTTTCCGCATACTTATAGTGTCCGCGCAACTCACAGAAATCGCTCAGCGGAATACCCGAAATGTTCGCGCCTGACCATGCCGCGATCTCGCTGTCGCCGTGCTCTCCGATGATAAACGCGTGAACACTGCGGCTGTCCACCGTCAGATGCTCGGACACTGCCCGTTTGAGACGCGCCGTGTCCAATACCGTACCGGAACCGATCACGCGATTTTCCGTAAAGCCGGACAGCTTCGCCGCAACATAGGTAAGAACATCTACCGGATTGGACACCACCAGCAAAATGCCACCGCAATTCCGTTCACTGATCTGTGGAATAATAGATCGAAAAATCTTTACATTTTTGTGAACAAGATCCAGTCTTGTCTCATCCGGTTTCTGGTTCGCTCCTGCCGTGATCACAATAATTCCCGCATCTATAATATCATCATAGTCACCGGCGTAGATTTTTGACGGCTTGGCAAAGGGCATACCGTGACTGATATCCATTGCCTCACCCTCCGCACGGTTTTTATCCACATCGATCAGCACCATTTCTGAAAACATGCCGCTCTGCATGAGAGCAAACGCGCATGATGCCCCCACAAATCCACATCCAATGATTGCCACCTTCTGTCGATTGATGCTTGTATTATCTTTCTGGTTTTGATTTATATTCATTGTTTCATGCTCCTTTCAATGCATCTCCGGTATATCTCTTTCACCATAGCTTCCAGCAAATATTCTGATCAGCTATGTCCATTGCCTTGACTCTGAAGAGATACATGTTGCAAATATATTTACATATCCTATATAATGATGTTGTACAAAAAAAGCATATTTATTCGGAGGTAAACGATCATATGAGGAAAACAAAGATCATCTGTACCATGGGACCGGCGACCGAAATGCCGGGCGTGCTCGAAGCACTTGTCGAAAACGGCATGAATGTGGCGCGTTTCAATTTTTCCCATGGTGATCATGAAGAACAGAAAAAACGAATGGATGCCATTAAAAAGATCCGAAGTGAAAAGGATCTTCCGGTGGCCATTCTTCTAGATACCAAGGGGCCTGAGATACGGGTAAAAAATTTTAAGGAAGGCAAAGTTCAGCTCACCCGCGGACAAACTTTCACTCTCACAACCAGTGACGAACCGGGCGATGCCTCCACCGTCGGCATCACCTGCGAGGAACTGTATCAGGATGTTTCTGTCGGAACGATTGTCCTCTTAGATGACGGTCTGATTTCAATGGAAGTCACTGCCGTAGAAGGGACAAATATTGTCTGCGAGGTACACAACGATGGTGCTCTCAGCAATCATAAGGGAATTAATGTTCCCGGTGTCCATCTCTCCCTGCCTTACATGAGCGAAAAAGACCGCGAGGATATCCTCTTTGGAATTGATCAGGATGTGGACATTATCGCAGCATCCTTTGTCCGCACCAAAGAAGATGTTATGGAAATCCGCCATCTTCTGGAACAGAACGGCGGTGAAGGCATCTCCATCATCGCCAAAATTGAAAATGACGAAGGTGTGAAAAACATCGATGAAATCATCAAGGTTTCCGACGGCATCATGATTGCACGCGGTGACATGGGTGTTGAAATCCCAATGGAAGAAGTGCCGATCATTCAGAAAATGATCATCAAGAAGGTATACGCTGCCGGAAAACAGGTCATCACTGCAACACAGATGCTGGATTCCATGATGAAAAATCCCCGTCCGACCCGTGCCGAAGTCACAGATGTGGCCAATGCGATCTATGACGGTACGAGCGCAATCATGCTTTCCGGTGAGACTGCAGCAGGTGCTTATCCCATCGAATCTCTGATGGCGATGGCACGTATCGCAGAGCGCACGGAAGCTGATATCGACTATCGCAAGCGCTTCTTCTCCATTACAAGAGATGAAAACCCGGATATTACCGATGCCATCTGCCACGCGACCTGCACCACCGCTCTTGACCTTGGTGCACGTGCGATCCTGACCGTCACAAAGTCCGGTTATGCAGCACGCATGATCTCCCGCTACCGTCCACAGTCAGACATCATTGCCTGCACGACCAGTGCCCGGGTGGCAAGACAGTTAAACCTCTCCTGGGGCGTAACACCCATCGTCATGGAAGAGCGCCATCACGTACTGGATCTGTTTAACCACGCCGTGGAATGCGCACAGAAAAAAGGACACATCGAAAGCAATGATATCGTAGTCATCACTTCCGGTGTGCCCCTCGGTCATTCCGGTACAACAAATATGATCAAAGTACAAAAGGTCGATTAAGCGAGTGTCAGATTCAGATACCCGTCCCCTGACACTTCAAATCCCTTCAGCCGCTCCGGCAAAAGAATCATACCGCCGGGGATCTCATAGCGCACATGCGTTGTTCCGGTTTCTGCCAAAAGTTCGGGCAGAAGCCGGGATAACACTTCTTCCGACAATGTCGTCTCTATAATCACCAGTTCTTTTTCCTCTGTCGAGTACATGAGAAGCTCCATTTTCTCCGGGACTGACTCCGGCACAAAAAACAGATTGCGCCCACCGCCACGTTCATTTGCCGCAAACGCAAACGCCACTGCCTGCTCATCCCAGCTCAAATATGCACGCTTTCCTGCAGACAGATATTGCTCACGCACAGCTGCATACGTTTTTGGATCTGCTTCTTCCAAATGAAAATTCCAACAACAGTTTTTTGCCGGCAACAGTCTCGCACCGACATTTTCACTGCGAAAACAACGCACAAATCCCATTTTTCCGTAATAACGGTACAAATGCTCATCCGCCGGACAGAGCACTAACGGTTCGTCCCACAACTCACTTCCACAGGTAAGAATCTTTTTTGCAAGTCCTTGTCTGCGATATGCCGGCAGCGTTGCCACGGCGTACACATAGCGCACCGGGATGGCACCTTTTTCGGTGTGATAGACTGCCGGAAGAAAACTTGCCATAGACACGGGCTTTCCGTCGCGGTAGATCACAAGCATATTTTCTGCATTGGCACGTTCCTTCAAATAAAACTCTGAAAAATCCCCATCATCAAAACAGGTACGCCAAAGCTCACATACAGCCTGCGCCGTCTGTGCATCATCCGGATGGGCAAATACAACCTCGCTTTGAATCGCGGTATATTTTTTCTCCAGCCGGCACGGCCGGTAGGACAGCTTTGCTTTTCGAAGCCCCGGATCACCGGTGTCCTCCTCACGGTCAATATAGGTAAAACCCTCCGCCGCATGCTCGGCAAACTGCTGGTTAATCATCGGATACGCGCCCTGCACATCCGCAAATGCCTTTTCATAATGCACAACAAATGTGTCCTCGTTCAATGGCTCTCCGATAGCAATCGCCACCACACATCCCGCTTTGCGTAAAAGGCCGCCGACTAGTCCAAGACGCTCCATCTCCAGAAGGGCAATCGTCATTGCCCCGAATTCGTGTTCCAGCTCCACATTCCACGCTTCGGCACGCCGATTTCTCCACTCATCCATCATTGCTTTCGCATCCGCACGGTTTTCATCGGTAATCTTTTCGTAGTTCCAGTCACCTGCATCCGTGAAACGGGCGATATGATTTCGTTTGCCATGATACTTTTTGCCCGGCAGCTTTACCAGTTTTTCCCTCTCGTAAATATAATCGCTCAAATCCCTGTTTGATGCCATCAAAAACTGGCCCGGATACCAGCGCCGCATGCAGTCGTAATCGTTTTTTGAAATGGGCGATAATTCCAGCGTCTCCCCCTCTTCTTCACACAACTCCATGATCCGGTCCAGAAGCTTGCGCTTGTCCTCCTCACTGCCGCCAAAGGGAAAGCTGTACAAATCATGAGTTTCTCCCATATAGCGGAAAATCCCGCTCTCTCCAAACCTTGCCAGCCGTAGTGCAAAATAAGGGCTCCACGCATAGTTGGACGCGAAAGTATACTCACAGAGTGCTCTGCCATCCTCCGACAGCTTTTTGGTTACCCACTCCTTTGTCTCATAAGTCAATTCTGAAAATACCAGTTGGTCTGTCTGTTCCATAAAATCTACTACCTTTCGTATATTCTCTTCTACCATTCCTCCGTCTGTCTGACAGCCGTATTCGCAAATCTGATTCGTTCTCCCTTTGTCAGCCTGCAGTGCTGATAGATTTTATAAACAGCTTCTGCATCTGCAGCACGCATCTCCTCTTCAGAAAAATGAGCCTGTCTGACAAGCGTCATATACAATTCTACATCAATCGCAGCCTCCCGAAAAGCAGAAAACCATCCCAGTGCCCGTTCATAGCAACGATCATCCCGGATTCTTCTGCCGATCACAAGCTCCCGCAGTGAAAGCATACGGTACATACGCCGGTTGATTCTTAGGATTGCTGCCCGGTAACGCCCCTCTTTCATTGCCCGGCGGATGCTTTCTTCCTGTTTTCTGTCGCAGAAACGGATCCCGTCTGTGAGCAGACAAATTGCAAAATATACCGCAAAACATCCGATCAGTACATAGATCCATGAGAGAACCGTTCTGCCGAATACTTCTGCCGCGAACCATTCCCCGCAAGCACCGTCCTTCTGCCCCGAGGTATCAACATTGCTACTTTGTCCATCGGACTTCCCATCATCAGATATCTGCTCCTTTTCCTCTCCATCGGCGGCGGGATCTGTGTGCTCCTGTCCGTTTTTATCGGCTGCGTTTGTGGTCTGCGAAGGCTGCCCTTCCGATGTTTCCCCATCAGAAAAGCCCGGCGTCACCTCATAAGGTATCCAGCCAAAACCCTCTAAATACACCTCCACCCATGCATGGGAACGAGCATCTGTGACAACCGCGGTATAGCCATCTGCTGTCTTTTTGAAATCCTTCGGAAATACCACATAGCCACTGGCATAGCGGGCAGGGATTCCCATGGTCTGCAGCATCAGTGTTGCCGCTGACGCAAAGTGCACACAATATCCCTCCCCTGACATACCCAGAAAATAATCAATCGGATCAACCCCCGCAGGCAGCGGATCCAGCTTTTGACTGTAGCTGCCCATATCTTGCAGCAGTGCCTGAACCAACGGTACATAGCTCAGCCGTAACACATTGCTCATCAACACATTTTCCTCCTGCTGCAAAGAAGAAAAATAACTGCGGATTTTATCGGTGCTCTCCCATCCGAACATTTTCAGATATTCATCAAGCTTTACCTCCACCACTGCAGACTCTGATTCACCTGTACACTGTTCCCACACAAGATCGGAATACCATACGTTTTCCTGAGATTCCGTATCACCCATCTCACTGATAGGGGTCAGTTCCATCTGTGTTGTCCACAGATCTGTCCAATAATAATTGGCGAGATAATCAGGCAGTCCGTGCAATCTGCTGCCACTCATCACCATGCTTCCACCATAGTTTTTTTTCATCCATGGTTTCTCTGCCGCCGTATCGCCATCCATCACCAGTCCTTCCGGAAGTCTGCTCACATATGGCAGTGGAGATGTTTTCCCAAAATTACGGCATGATATGGTGTAATCGTACTCCTTCGGTAATGACATTGAAATATCTCCGATGGCAGTTCTGTCATCCGCTGGAGTCAGTATCGCATCTCCCTCCTCCCGGGAGAGATTCCATATTTTCTCGCCTGCCTCCTCCACACCAAGTCCCTGTGCTGCCGCAGCATTAGCAAATGCAGCCTCGTCCACGCTCCAGCTTCCGCTCTCGTAACGATTCGCTGCATAACTCTTCAGATATACATTCTCTGTCGGCTCATCAGAAAGTGTGATCGTAAGCATCTCTCTTCCACTGGTCCGGGGCGCGTCATTCGTCACCATGCCATTCTGCGTGAACAGCTCCCACACCGGAAGCGCCAGAACCGCATCCTCCAGCGCCAGCTGACGCGCCATGACTGCATCGTGCTTCGCAGTCACATTGTCCGCAAGGCCGAAACATGCCAGTGCCACAAACCCACATACACCCATCACTCCGGCCAGCTGCATTGCCCGCACGATCACCCGCTCCGAACACAATGCCCGGTACATGCGAAGCACCAGCGCCCCGGCAAGCATGAGCAGGATACTGAGCACTCCCGGTGTCCTCCCCACCGCAAGCGCGGCAACGAGCAGCGAGAGCGGCAAAAACAGCATGAGCTGCATCCGCTGAACTGCAGCTGCCAGCACAAACACTCCAATAAACAATACCATCATCCAGAACAATAGTGCCTTCGGTGCTTCCTCCCCCACACCAACGGGAAATAAAATGACACAATCGTAGTATTTGCAGATCTGATCGACATACATACGTAAAAGATATAAAATGCCATCCTCCAGCTGTATCCGATGTGTAAAATAATAGCACAGCAAAAGAGCCGTCACCGGTAACACCGACAACAGCCGCTGCCACATACGCCGCATCACACCGCTGCCATAAAAGACTGACAAAACAGTTGCTGAAATCAACAAATAGCTCCATGCATGTTCCGGAAGTACCGGATCACACATACCGTCAAGAAGCTCACGCATCTGCCGGTATGCGCTCAACAGGCAGAAAAACGCACCACACAAAAGAAGCAGGCAGTCATACCAGCCTCTTTTGTGATCCCTTTTCTCATGCTCCCACTGAATGTTCCGTCTCATATGATTTTTCATCACCCTGTCACTGTTCTGTTACTGATTCCGCAGTCCGGCATGGCATCTCATACCCGTGTGTCTACAGGTATAGTTCCAGAGCCTTCAGCTCATCCCCCGGACTGCCCTTTTTTGCAAAGGAATGCCACAGCTTCCCGTCCAGATATAGCTCCGCTTTTGGCTCCACGCGCAACCGGTGCAGACACGGCTCACTGCGATATTTTTTCTCATAGAGAGACTCTACATCCACGCACACACACTTCATCTGCGCATTCAAATACATAAACTGCCACTCGTAAAAACCTTCCTCATCGTCCACACGCGTTCGCACCAGATCACCAGCCGCTTCATCATACCAGGTCACGATATGTGGGCACTGCGCATCCACCAGCGAGAACGAGAGGGATACCGCGATCTGCAAAAAACGATCACGCTGCGCGGGTGTCTGTTTTTCGATTCCCTTTGATCCCAGAAGGAGCACAATAGCGCTGCCCCTCGGCAGGCTGTGCTCGCGCACCATCAGATCTTCCGATTTTGCGGACAGCTTCCAGTGAATATTCTGCAATCTGTCCCCCGGCATATACCCGCGAATCTGAAATACCTGCGAGGTGTCCGTTCCGCCGCGCAAGTCATCATAGATCTCCGCCTCTCCGAAAAACTCCCTGACCGCGGCTGACAGATGTAACGGCAACTCGTGCACCTGCGGCAAAATCATCGTCGTGGCTGTACAATTCACACGCTTTGTCAGATAAAACCATCCGGTCCAGTCATAGACCCGCACCTTACGCAAGCAATACTCATATCCTCCGGCACAGTGCATCGTGACTTCTTTTCTAACGATTTCCGTTCCCAAAGACGGTGCATCCAGTTCCATCCATATGCGCTTTTTCTTTTTCCCCGGCAGCTGTCGCGCTTCTACACAGACGCGCAGACGGGTCTTTCCAAGCATCTTTCGTTTTGCCTGCACCTCGAACCGAACACCAACGGGACAGCCGCTCTCAGAAAGTGTCATCGGAATGGCAATGTCCATCCGCAGTGCTGTCAATCGCAGGATCAGCAGCAATAACGCGGCTATCATAAGTCCTGACAGCGAAAAACCAAGCAGCGCAAGCGCTGTGCTCTCATAGAGCGCGGCAATGTATAGCAGAAGAACAGACAATGCCATAGCTGCAATCAAATGCGTCATTTTCTTCTTCTCCTGCGATTCTCTGTCTCTGAGGGAATAAACGAAGTCGGACGTGCGACCTTCTCTGTGATCTCGCCCAATACCTGCGCGGGCGCAAGCTTTGCCACACGAGCCTTCGTATTCAGCACAATACGGTGTGCCGTCACATCCAAAAATATATCCGTCACATCCTCCGGCAGCACGTAGTCCCTGCCCTGTACATACGCCCACGCTTTTGCCATGCGCACACACGCAATCGTGCCTCTGGGGCTGACACCCAGATCTATATAATCATTCTCTCTCGTGGCTGTCACAAGTCTTGTCACATATTCGTAAATGCTCTCATGTACATAGACCGCATCCGCTGCACACTGCAGATCGATAAGTCCCCGGGCATCGATGACCGGCCGGATCTGTTCGACTCCCTCTCTGCTGCTCTTCCCCCGCGCAATTCTCACCTCGCTGTCAAAATCCGGATATCCCATACTCATACAGATCATAAAGCGGTCCAGCTGTGATTCCGGCAACAGCTGTGTGCCGGCGCTTCCCTTTGGATTTTCCGTAGCAATGACCAAAAAGGGCTCCGGCAGTTCATGCCCGATGCCGTCCACCGTCACGCGACGCTCCTCCATGACCTCTAAAAGCGCTGACTGTGTCTTGGGTGACGTGCGGTTGATCTCATCTGCCAGAAACAGATTACACATGATCGCACCCTCACGGTAAAAAAATTCACCTTTTTCCTTATCATACATTGTAAAACCGAGGATATCCGCCGGAAGCACATCGGGCGTAAACTGCATTCTATGATTACTTAACGACATTGCCTTGGAAAAAGCAAGTGCCAGCGTGGTCTTCCCCACGCCTGGCACATCCTCGATCAGTATATGTCCGCCTGCCAGCATCGCGGCAAACACCTTTTTCATACAGACTTCCTTGCCGGAGACCATTTTTTCCACCTCCGACAGGATCTGACCTACGGTTTCATACGATACCATACACTATCTCCCATAAAAAATATCAGCAAGCGGTGATGTCTCATCGATGAGGAGTGTCTTGTTATCACCGGTCATTGTCGCCTTTGCGGCAGCCAGCGAACGGAGGAACAGATAGAAATCTGCCTTTTCTTTGTTATTATACGCTTCGCTCAGAATGCGCATATACTCTGCCTCACCCTTTGCCACGATCTCCTCTGCCTGCGCATCCGCCTCAGACTGCATAATCGTAATCTCCGCTTTCGTGTTATTTGAGATTTCCTTTGCTTCCTCCTCGCCCTCGGCCTTGTAGGTGGCGGCAATATTGTTTCGCTCGGAAATCATACGCTCATAGACAGCTGCTTTATTCTCATCCGGCAAATCCAGTGACTTTGTCTCCACCGCCAGCAACGTGATACCGTACTGATTTAAGGTATCTCCGATATTGCTTTTAATCGAAGCCGCCAGCTCGCCGTCGCGACCGCTGATGACTTCCTCCTGCGAAAGTGAACTGATCACGTTTTTCAGGCTGTTATACACAATCGTATTGATACGATACTCCGCATTGCTCTTCTGGGCACTCAGTGTCTGCGTGTACCTGAGCGGATCACTAATCTCC
>JALELN010000223.1 GCA_022771765.1 Lachnospiraceae bacterium
TCTATGATTATATTCAAAAAGTAAAGCCATTAGAATAGATGCTTGCAAAATATGTAGCTGAAACAGGTAGTTCCACTTAAATTCTCCAATTTGGGGATGGCGCTTTTTACGGAAAAAAGATACGATTTCATTATAAACAATAAAGGGAGGTAAAAATGGATCAATTAATGACAGGAAAGTTTATAGCACATAAAAGGAGAGAAAAGAATTTAACGCAGGAACAGTTGGCAGAAAAACTGGGAGTATCTAATAAAACAGTTTCAAAGTGGGAAACAGGTAAATGCATGCCGGATTATTCTGTGGTTAAGGGGTTATGTGAAGAACTGGAAATTACAGTTGCAGAGCTGATGGATGGAGAAGAGACAGAAGAAAAAAGTGTTCGTACCTATGACGATGAGCAGATTATGGATTTATTAAGAAGAACACAGGAATTAGAGAAGCAAAAAAATAGCTTATACGGGATTTTACTGATAGTAATGGGAATTGCGTTACAGGCATTTTCGCATATATTTGGTGGTACTGCTTTGCAAGACTTTTTTTCAGGACTTATGATGGGACTGTCAATCGGGGAGATGTTAGCAGGTGTTTATGTAGTTGCAAGAAGTCTGGTAGGTAGATAAATACTTTTATCAAAGTAGACAAGAATCTTAATACAGAAAATAGCATTCAGGAATCTACATACATAGATTTGCTTGTCTTTATGAAAACAAACTATGAAAATACTGAAGCACCTGATAAAGCGTTTTATTGGGTTGAAAATGCAGGTCACAGTATGTTTATGGATAATCCGAAATTGTATAGTGCTACAATAAAAAATTTATAAAATCGAACGATTTTGTTGATGAAATCGTTCGATTTGTATATAATATAAAAGGAGATATTTTCTTTTTAAGACGGTAACAATTTATTCTTCAAGAAAGGGGATGATGATATGTCTATTACTGCAACTGAATTAAAAATGAATCTCGGCAAATATCTTATGCTTGCAGAAACAGAGGATATTTATATCACTCGTAACGGAAAAGTTGTTGCAAAGTTGTCTAATCCATATCAGGACAGAGTAGATGTTGCGAAGTCATTATTTGGTGTTCTTTCGGCTGATATGACTTTGGAAGAAGCACGAGAAGAAAGGTTGAATACGATATGAGAGTCTTAATTGATACCTGTGTTATCATAGATGCCTTACAGTCTCGTGTTCCGTTTGCGGAAGCAGCACAAAAAATTTTTATATATTCTGCAAATAAGCAATTTGAGGGTTATATCACTGCAAAGTCAGTTACAGATATATACTATCTGACACATCGCTTAACACATAGCGATGCAGAAACACGCAAGATTTTGAGCAAGCTTTTTACTTTGTTTCATTTGTTAGATACTACTTCTTTAGACTGTCGAAAAGCAATATCTTCTGAAATTAGCGATTATGAAGATGCTATTATGGTAGAAACTGCTATTCGTTCAGAAATGGATTGTATTGTAACCAGAAATGAGAAAGACTATACGAAATCTTTTGTTAAGGTATGTGAACCTTCTGCATTTTTAAAGTTATTAGAAGCAGAAAATGAAACTGAATAAAAACAAGAAAGGCAAACAGGAGTTACATCCGAGTAACTTCAAACGAAGCTGTGTAAAATTTATTTCTTACATCAATGAAAACGACGGAACAACGGATTTTGACCGTTATATGGCTGTCCGCATGGAAGTGGAAGGAGAGAGGAGCGGGAACGATGACACCTCCAAAAAGAAGAGAATATGCATATCATATAAAAACAATCGACTCCCATACAATGGGAGAGCCAACCAGAATCGTCTATGATGGTTTTCCGGAACTGCCCGGTGAGACGATGATGGATAAAAAGAATTTTTTGATGGAGCATTACGATTATCTGCGCTCAGCGCTTATGCTGGAGCCGCGGGGGCATCGGGATATGTTCGGGGCACTTCTGACAGCGCCGGTCCACGAAGAAGCGGATTATGGCGTTATTTTTTTGGACAGCGGGGGTTGCCTGAACATGTGCGGGCATGGTAGTATAGGTACGGCATCTATGCTTGTGGAGACTAGAATGGTTCCGGTGACAGAACCGTATACAGAGGTCGTACTGGACGCACCATCCGGGATTATCCGCACGAAGGTACATGTGGTGGATGGGGAGGCTGTGGAAGTCAGCATCCTGAATGTGCCGGCATTTTTGTATCAGCACGATCTGGAAATCGATACGCAGGATTGGGGCAGAATCACCTATGATATCTCCTTTGGGGGGTCATTTTTTGCGCAGGTGGATCGTTCTCCTTGTGGAACCGGTACGAGCGCGAAGCTGGCTGACACGTATGCGTCACTGGAGCGTGGACTGATCTACGACTGGTGTGTGAAAGGCGGGACAGAAAGTCTGCGTGAGAAAGGACAAAAGATCCTTTCGATTTTTTTGGAACATCTGATCATAAAGGAATAGAAGTACTATGAAGAAATTTGCGCCAATACTGATTTTAATAGCAGGGGTTTTGTGGGGCAGCATGGGACTATTTGTACGCACACTGAATGCGCAGGGACTTGCCTCCATGGAAATCGTGGGTCTTCGTGCTACGGTCACGGTAGTCGCACTGTTTCTGTTTTTGCTCCTGTTCGACCGGAAACTCTTTAAGATTTGCTGGAAAGATCTGTGGTGCTTTCTGGGAACAGGAATCTGCAGTATTGTATTTTTTAATTTTTGTTATTTTAAGGCGATCACTCTGACCTCTCTTTCCGTGGCGGCAATTTTGCTCTACACGGCACCTGCGATCGTGATGGTGTTATCCTATTTTCTGTTTCAGGAAAAACTGACAAAACGTAAGCTGCTCGCTCTGGTGATGACCTTTGTGGGCTGCGTCCTGGTGACGGGCATTCTGACAGAGACGGGAAACGTGACAGCCGGAGGAATTCTGGTGGGACTGGGCGCAGGGCTTGGCTACGCGCTGTACTCTATTTTCAGCCGTTATGCACTGGAAAGAGGCTATACGTCATTGACGATCACATTTTATACATTTCTGATCGCTGCCATCGGATCCTTTTTTTTCGCAGATATGGGAAAAGTGGCGCGTGTGGCAATGAATGGTGGGGGCAATCTGTTTTTCTGTCTGGCTTTCGGCGTGCTGTGCACGGTAGTCCCCTATCTGACTTACACGCTGGGGCTGCAGTATGTGGAAAACGGAAAAGCATCCATCATTGCATCTGTAGAGCCGGTGACGGCAACGTTGCTGGGTGCAGTTCTTTTTCATGAAAAACTGACAGTTAGCGGTGTGCTTGGTATTGTGCTGGTGTTGGCGGCGCTGATGATTTGTAATAATAAAGAAAGAGAAAAGGAAGCATGATGAAAGAACGATTAACCAAATTGAGAGAAGCTATGAGAAAGGCTGGAATTGACTGCTATGTGATCCCGACTTCGGATTTTCATAATAGTGAGTATGTTAGTGAATTTTTCTGTGTGCGCAAGTATTTCAGCGGATTTACAGGTTCTGCCGGAACTCTGGTCGTGTGGGCAGAAGCGGCTGTGTTGTTTACCGATGGAAGGTATTTCCTTCAGGCAGCAGCACAGCTTACCGGAAGCGGCATCACGTTGATGAAAATGGGAGAGCCCGGTGTGCCAAAACTCACGGAATATTTAGAGCATGAGCTCCAAGATGGCCAGACCATTGGCTTTGATGGAAGAGTTGTGACGGCCAGTGACGGCATGGAGTATGAAACAATTGCACAGAAAAAGGGGGGACACGTGATCTGGAATCTCGATCTTGCAGAAGCGATCTGGACTGACCGGCCCGCATTTCCGGCGACAAAGGTTTTCGTGCTGAAAGAGTGTTACAGTGGAGAAACTACAGCAGAGAAGCTGGCGCGGTTGCGTGAAAAAATGGAGCAGGAGAATGCAGATGTGCATATTCTGACGACACTGGATGATATCGCGTGGCTGTTTAATCTGCGTGCCGATGATGTGGAGTGCTGTCCGCTGCTGTTGTCCTATGCGGTTATCACCGCAAAGGAGGCATATTTATTCGCAAACGAGCGTGCTTTTTCGGCTGAGGAAAAGACATATCTGTCGGAGAACGGAATTTGCCTGAAAGATTATGATTCATTTTATACCTATATTACCGCATACTGTGGAGCACATGCGGATGCAAGGATTTTGCTCTGTGAGAAGCGAATGAATTACCGGCTGAAAAAAGAGATCGGTGATCAGGTGAACATTGTGGACAGACCGAATCCTACAACGCTTATGAAAGCGGTCAAAAATCCCATCGAGCAGGAAAATCTGCGGAAAGCTCATCTTATGGATGCGGTGGCAGTGACCAAATTTATGTACTGGCTGAAAACGAATGTCGGAAAGGTGCCGATGACGGAGATCAGCGTGGCGGATGAATTGGAACAGCTGCGTAGGGAAAATCCTTCTTTTATTGAGCCGAGTTTTCACACCATCAGCGCGTATGGAGCAAATGGTGCGATCGTTCATTACAGTGCTGATCCGGACAGTTGCGCGGATATTGTGGCAAAAGGGATGCTCATGGTCGACAGCGGCGGTCATTATTATGAGGGAACCACTGATATTACGAGAACATTCGTACTTGGCGATATCACGGACCGGATGAAACAGGATTTTACACTTGTCGTGCGCGCAATGCTGCGGCTTAAGGACACACGTTTTTTGCATGGCTGCACCGGAGCAAATCTGGATCTGGCAGCGCGGGAGGTGTTCTGGGAAAAGGGACTCGACTATAAGCATGGCACCGGTCACGGTGTAGGCTATCTGTTAAACGTGCACGAGGGACCTAACAGCTTCCGTTACAAAGTATCTGATATGTCGGAAAAATGGGTGTTCGAAGAAGGCATGGTGACGACCGATGAACCTGGTATTTATATTGAGGGCAGCCACGGTGTTCGTATCGAAAATGAGCTGCTTTGCCGAAAAGGCGAGGAAAATGAATACGGTCAGTTTATGTACTTTGAGAATCTGACTTTTGTGCCGATTGATCTTGACGGTGTTGATCCATTTGCGATGGAACAAAAGGAGATTGATTCTCTGAACCGTTACCATCAGGCTGTGTATGAAAAGCTGTTACCATATTTTGCCGGCGAGGAACTCGCATGGCTGAGAGAGGCAACAAGAACCATTTCACGAGAGTAATTTGTGGATGATCATGTAAAAAATAAAAAACCTTCGCTTGAATGCTTACAACCGGTTCACTTTTGAACTTGTTTTTGGTAAGATATAGAAAAGCGGAGGTTTTTTCTTCATATGCGGCTCGTGCACGGATATGAGCCGCGCATACTTTTTGAAATTTGAGAGAGAAGTTTTTACGGCAGGGGGATAAAGATGAGAGAATATGTGAGAACGAAAAACCTGCGTGAGGGAGATGTGACCAGTGAAACGTTATATAATGAAAAGATGCAGGTACTTCTCCGGGCCGGAAATAAGTTGAACATTCGGGCTATTGAAACGATCAGAAAGCTCGGTTATAAGGGCATCTATATTGAGAACCAGGAGAGTTGCAGGCGGGAGGAGATTCCGCTGCCCCAGCCGCTCCTCAACAATGAAATGATGCTGCGTATGGCTGCTCGGTTAAAGAAGATGGTTGAACGGGCATCGGTTGATGGCAGTCAGATTTCCGGGTTTATTCATATGCTGGAGGATGACGTGGAGGATATTGTTGCGATTATCAGGGATCGCGCGAATCGCCAGGAACTGCTCTATGAGATGTATGACATGCGCATGGCTTCCAACTGGCTCTACTATCATTCGATTGCAACGTGTATTTTGTCTGCCGGGATTGCGGTGATGCTTGGGTTTACGGATGAAAAGGTGAGAAGTATTGCTTTGGGAGGAATGCTCCATGATATCGGCAAAGTGTTTCTGGGGGACGATCTGTATGAAAAAACAGATATCACAGAGGATGAGCGTCAGCATCTGAGGGAGCATCCGGAGCAGATGTTTCGGCTGTTGCAGCGGGTGACCACATTGCCTATAGATACGACATACGCAGTCTGGCAGCACCATGAAAAATGTGACGGCAGCGGATATCCACTCGGAATTGCAAAGGATAAAATATACATGTCGGCACAGATCGTGGCACTTGCCAATGTTTATGACAACATGACGAATATAACGCCTTATCAGGATCCCATGACTGGAGCGGAAGCTTATGAATATCTCGCAGGATGCGGGCAGTATTCTGTGGAGTGTGTGCAGGCGCTCCGCTCATTTGCCAGTATTTACAATGTGGGCACGAAGGTATTGTTGTCGGATGGCCGGATTGCGGTTGTGTTGAAAAATGTGCCGGGTATTCCGGAGCGCCCTTATCTGTTATGTGAGGGAAAGGTGCTCCGGATGGCTTATGATTATCAGCTGATGGCACTTGTGATTGCAGATGAGATTTCATGAGCCCCCGTGATTTGTCGGTTGAAAAATAAGGGGGCAGGTGATATACTTAGGAAGCGCATATGCGCGAATAAAAATAAGAAAATCAATGCCCCAGACGGCTTAAAAACAGGAGGAACTGATAAAATGGAAGCTTATAAGAAAGAGTTTATTGACTTTATGGTGGATTGTCAGGTATTAAAATTCGGTGATTTTACGTTGAAGAGTGGACGGAAATCGCCGTTTTTCATGAATGCGGGTGCGTATGTGACCGGCACACAGCTCATGAAGCTGGGCGAGTATTATGCGACTGCCATACATGAGAATTTCGGAGATGATTTTGATGTGCTGTTCGGACCGGCATATAAGGGCATTCCGCTGTCGGTAGCGACAACAATTGCTTATGCGAAGCTGTACGGAAAGGAGATCCGTTACTGCTCCAACCGAAAGGAAGTCAAGGATCATGGCGATACCGGTATTCTGCTGGGAAGCAAGATGAAGGATGGAGACAGAGTGGTGATGATCGAGGATGTGACCACCTCCGGAAAGTCTATGGAGGAGACTGTGCCGATCGTGAAGGCGCAGGGAGATGTAGAGATTATCGGTTTGATGGTATCGTTAAACCGCATGGAGGTAGGACTTGGCGGCGAGAAGAGCGCCCTTGATGAGATCAAAGAAAAATATGGTTTTGAGGCACGCGCGATCGTTTCCATGGCAGAGGTTGTGGAGGCACTCTATAACAAGCCGGTAAATGGTGCCGTGCTGATTGATGATGCATTAAAAGCACGAATTGATGAATACTATGAGCAGTATGGAGCAAAGGAAGTATAAGTATTCATGAAAAACCGGCAGGAAGATGATGAGACATATGTTGTTGGCTGGTGTCTGTTTGTAGTGTATCTCATGTCACTGGCATATTTCCTGTTTTTCGCGGAGGCGACCGGTCGAACCTTTACGGAGCGGACATATCATTACAATCTCATACCGCTCCACGAGATCCGGCGGTTTCTGGTTTATCGCAGACAGCTGGGGTTTTCAGCAGTAGCACTAAATGTGGTAGGCAATGTGTTGGCATTTGTTCCCTTTGGTGTGTTTTTGCCCTTGCTAGTCAGACGTGTACGGTCGTTCGGAAAAACACTGCTGCTCGGCTTTGAATTTTCGCTGCTCGTGGAGATTGTGCAGCTTTTCAGCAAGGTGGGCAGCTTTGATGTAGATGATATCATGTTAAATACATTGGGTGTCTTGCTTGGATATGCGCTGTTTCGGCTGATGTATATTTGGCATTGGCATCACAAACGGAAAAGAGTTGACTCATGAGGCGAAGAAGTAGAAATGTAAAGTTTACAAATAAGGGTTACTCCCGTGTGGGAATTTTGTCGCTGGCGCTGTCTGCATTGTCACTGGTCTGGTTGATTTATGCAGTCTGTCAGGCTTTCCTTCTGGGAGAAAAAGCGGGCAATGTGCTGGGCGGCGTGGGAATGCTGGCATTGATGCTGCAGATATGTTCACTTGTCTTTGCAGCGCGCGCGTTGCGTGAAGAAGATGTTTTCAGAGGAATTCCAAAGGTGGCGGCTGGCTTCTCTGTGGTGTTGCTTTTTTTGTGGGCAGCAGTCTACGGATTGGGAATATATACTATATTTGTATAATTGTTTTAGGAAGGAAATTTTAAAAGATGAGTTATCGTGAGGAATATCGGGAGGCAAATGAGGAAGTGCGGGAGCGCTACGAGCTGGTCATGGAGCGGATCGTTGAACTTAGGGGCGAGCAAAGTGTAGACGAGAAATACCGGCCTTATTTTCGCAGGCTTGCCGATATTTTTATGATGGTAGATGAAACACTCAAAAAAGAGGAGAGAGGGGCGCTGGATCACAGGGATCTCGCGGAGTGTGAGGAGACAAGCTGGCAGTTTTATTATGAACTGCAGGAGGGAAACTATGATCGGTGCTATGCCAATCCAACGGTGGCAGTAGAGCTTCTGGGTGAGGAATTTGGTCAGCTGCTCTGCTTTTTATATACGGAACTTCGCGCGGCGATTCCGTATGCGTTTGAGGGCAGAAAACGTGATATTACGATTCTGTGCGAGCTGTTCGTGCAGGTGTACAACTGCTTTGAGTCCGAAGAAGGTGCTGACAAAAAGGAGATTGAGCAGATTATCTACTGGTTCTTCCATGATTACAGTGAGATTTTTGTGGAGCAGAGTGTGCGGGAAATGCTGGATCCGTCGCTGGATTTCTTTACAAAGATCGTGATGGAGTCGGATCTGAATGATCTCAGCTATTTGTACCGCTATGGAGAATATATCAGCAGCAGCGAGCTGCAGGTGGCGGAATACCTCAATTCCCTGTCTGAGGAGCAGATCCAGTCGATGGCAGATACTTATACGGAAGGGTATCGGATCGGATTTGAGGTGACTGGAAAGGATCTCGGCAAAAAGGGCACGGTTGATGTGCGCTATCCGATCGGATTTGAGCGTATGGTGCGCGCGGCGATCAGAAATTTTGAGAAAATGGGACTGCGTCCGGTTATTTACCGGGACAGCATCAATTCGATGGGCAACCGTGGGAATGGAAAAAGGGGCTGTTTTGTGAAATCTGTCAATCGCCAGTTTGACTACGATCATAAGTCTGACCGGGCATTTTATCTGGACAAGGCGTTCGTAGAGCGCAGATTGGAGGTGCTTCGTACTTCCTATGAGAAGTATAAGGATCTGGCAGCGGTCTATGCGGGACCGGCAGTGATCGAGACCTTTGGCGAGACACCGTTTACGCCGGAAAATAAGGTCGCTGCGCTGAATTATACAGATAAGCAGCAGGAATTGAATGTGTACAATGCAAGCGCCAGCGCGCAGATTATGAACCACTATATCAAGGGTGAGGAGCGCAGTTTCACGATCATTGCGTATCCGATTCCGGCAATCGGCAAAGATTTTAAAGAAATTTTTGCGCGGACGGTAGAGATCAATACGCTGGATTATATGCTTTACCGTGATATGCAGCAGAAGATCATTGATGTACTTGATCTGGCAGACCACGTGCATATTAAAGGAAAAGGACAGAATCGCACGGATCTTACGGTAAAGATTCACCATCTGCTTGACCCTTCAACCCAGACTGCATTTGAGAACTGTGTGGCGGATGTCAATATTCCGGTTGGAGAGGTGTTTACTTCTCCGGTACTGAAGGGGACAAATGGTACCTTGCATGTGACAAAGGTATTTTTGAATGAGCTTGGTTATGAGGATCTGTCACTGACGTTTGTTGACGGTATGGTGAGTGACTACAGCTGCGGCAATTTTGACAGCGCGGAGGAGAATCAGAAGTTTATTCACGAGAATCTGCTCATGCACCACGATACGCTGCCGATGGGCGAGTTTGCCATCGGAACAAACACCACCGCCTATCGTATGGCGCGGGATTTCGATATTGCGGATAAGCTGCCGATTCTCATTGCGGAAAAGACAGGACCGCATTTCGCGGTTGGTGACACCTGCTATTCCCACGCGGAGGATACTCCGGTGTACAATCCGGATGGCAAGGAGATTATTGCCAGAGATAATGAAGTCTCGATTCTACGCCGGGAGGATGCTTCGAAGGCATATCTGAACTGTCATACGGATATCACAATTCCCTTTGATGAGTTGGATTCGATCATTGCCGTTGAGGCAGACGGCACGGAGCATCCGATTATTCTGAACGGACGCTTTGTTGTGCCGGGTACGGAGGAACTGAATCGGCCGTTACAGTAAGAAAAACAGAAAAAAGCACTTTTCCACGAAAACAGTGTATGTTAGAATAGTAGCGGCTGTGGAAAACAAAAAAATCATTACGATAGAAAAAGGAGAACAATTATGGCAAAAGTAGGAATCGTCATGGGCAGTGACTCAGATATGCCCGTTATGGCAAAGGCAGCAGACATTCTGGACAAGCTGGGTATTGATTATGAGATGAACATTATCTCTGCCCACAGAGAGCCGGAGGAGTTTTTTGAATATGCTAAGACCGCAGAGGAGCGCGGCTATAAGGTTATTATCGCAGGTGCGGGCATGGCAGCTCATTTGCCGGGTATGTGCGCG
>JALELN010000197.1 GCA_022771765.1 Lachnospiraceae bacterium
GCCTCCGATGAGGGATATGCGCTGAACGTCACCTGCCCCGACTGCTCCCTGCCGATCGGAGGAATGGGATAGGGCACAAGTAATGTCTTAAAATTGTATGCCAGACGGTTTTCATACTGAAGTCCCGCATTCGACAGCCCCAGCGCGATCATTGTCCGCTCATCCATATAGTAGGAATGGGTCGATTTCTCGTCTACCTCCTGAAGCAGCACGAGATCCGCCTCTTCCTCAGATAAAAAATCTGTGATGGCATCAATATTCTCCTGCACCCGCTCCTTCGTGGATGGCTTGACCTTCGTTCCTCCATCCATAAAAAAGTCTGCGTTGTCTCCGAGCGCGCCAAAACCGATATTCCAGGTGACGATGTCAATAGAATCGCCCGGATGAAGCTTTTTCACTGCCCTTCCCCTAATTGCCAGCGGTTCCTCATCTGCCGGCCTGTACTCTGTCACCGTTAGCACGATAAGAAGAATCAAACATACAGCCACGATGATCCCGGCAATCACTGCCACAATCAAACCAACCTTTTTCTTTGCTTTTCTCATGCATCTTCTCCGACCAGTTCATCCATTAATGCCCAGATTTCGTCTCTTCCCTGCTTGGTCTGTGCCGAAAAGGGTATCACAATATCCCCTGACTTAAGCCCCAGACCGGTGCGCACCTCTTTCAGTGCTTTCTGTACCTGAGAGCGTTTTAATTTATCCAGCTTCGTGGCAATAATGATGGGCTGGTATCCCTGATAGACGATCCAGTCATACATGGTCTTATCGTTTGCGCCAGGCGTATGGCGAATATCGATCAGCAGGAAAATGGCTTTCAACTGTTTGCTTTTATGCAGATAGTTCTCGATCATCTTCCCCCACTTCGCCCGCTCCGACTCGGAGACCTTCGCATAGCCGTAACCCGGCAGATCCACCAGATACATCACATCGTTAATATTGTAGAAATTGATCGTCTGGGTCTTGCCCGGCTGGGATGACGTACGCGCCAGTGATTTGCGGTTCATCAGCGCATTGATGAGCGATGATTTTCCGACGTTTGATTTGCCTGCAAACGCGATCTCCGGCAGCTGATTGTCCGGAATTTTACTCGTAATTCCACAGACAGTTTCCAGACTCACCTCTTTAATTACCATCACATGCCTCCTTTGCTAAAACCACTTCCAGCACTTCTTTCATATGCTCCACAGGGATGATTGACAGTCCCTTTGTGATCTCTGCCGAGATCTCTTCCAGATCTTTTTCATTCTGTTTCGGAATACATACAGTTTTCACACCGGCATTCTTTGCTGCCAGCAATTTTTCCTTCAGACCTCCGATCGGCAGCACACGTCCACGCAATGTGATCTCTCCGGTCATCGCCACATCTGCCCGCGCAGGGGTACCCGTCACTGCAGAAAGCATGGCAGACGCCATCGTGATGCCTGCAGACGGACCATCCTTGGGCACCGCTCCCTCCGGAATATGGATATGGATATCGTGCTCGCTGAAAAATTCTTTCTCGATGCCGTATTCCGTGCTTACGGAGCGCACAAAGCTGAGTGCTGTCTGCGCTGACTCCTTCATGACATCTCCCATCTGTCCGGTCAGCTTCATCTCGCCTTTTCCCGGCATGAGATTGACCTCGACCTCCAGAGTCACGCCGCCGACGCTGGTCCACGCCAGTCCGCGAACAATTCCGACCTCATTCGTCTTTCCCGCTTTGTCCTCGCTGTATTTCTCTTTACCGAGATACTGCTCCAGATTACCGGCAGTAATCTTTATCTGCTCTTTTTCTCCCTCGTAGATGCGGCGCGCCGCTTTCCGGCAGATCTCGCCCAGCTTGCGCTCCAGATTGCGGACGCCTGCCTCTCTCGTGTATCCGGAGATGATCTGCTCCATCGCCGCCCGGCTGATGTCCAGCTGACCTTCCTTTAAGCCATTTTTCTTCATCTGCTTAGGCATTAGATGATCCGTAGCGATATGATATTTCTCATTCGCCGTGTAGCTTGTCACCTCAATGATTTCCATACGGTCAAGGAGCGGTCTTGGAATCGTTTCTGTCGAATTCGCCGTACAGATAAAGAGTACTTCTGAAAGGTCTACCGGAAGCTCCACATAATGATCGCGGAATTTCTGATTCTGTTCGCCGTCCAGCACTTCCAAGAGTGCCGACGATGTATCTCCTTTATAATCGTTGCTGACTTTATCAATCTCATCCAATAAAATAAGCGGATTGCTCACGCCCGCCGTGCGCAGCGCTGTCACCAGCCGCCCGGGCATCGCTCCGACGTAGGTACGCCTGTGCCCGCGGATCTCTGCCTCATCCCGCACACCGCCCAGACAGATACGCACATATTTTTTATTTAACGCCTCTGCCACGGAACGGGCAATGCTCGTCTTTCCGGTACCGGGAGGTCCCACCAGACAGATAATCGGGCTGTCTCCCTTGCTGGTCAGATTGCGCACGGCGAGAAATTCCAGCATGCGCTCCTTGACTTTTTCCAGACCGAAATGCTGCTCCTCCAGCACCTGCTTCGCATGTGCCAGATCCTTGTTGTCCTTCGATACCTTTTTCCACGGAAGCTCCAGTAAAGTCTCAATATATCCACGTAAAACGGCGCTTTCCGAAGAATTTGACGGTATGTTTTTAAACCGGTCGATCTCCTTATTGATCTTGTCTTTGATCTCCGCATCCGCCCTGAGCTTTTTTAACTCCGCACGAAAATGATCAACGTCACTCTCCGTATTGTCCTCTCCGAGCTCCTGACGAATGACTTTCATCTGTTCGCGCAGCAGATACTCCTTCTGGTTTTTATCTACTTCCGCCTTAACTTTTTCCTGAAATTCATTCTTGATCTGGATGATCTCCATCTCCTGCAGGAGCATTGACACGAGCACCTCATAGCGCTCCGTCAGCGTCACTGCCTCCAGCAGCCGCTGTTTTCCGCGAAAATCTACCGCGAGGTTATTCGCAATCACATCCAGCGTCCCGTCAAGATCTGTGCGCTCACTGATCTGGCGCACAAATTCTTTGCCCACTTTGCCATTCACCGCCGCATAGCGGACAAATGTCTCCTGTACACCACGAAGCATGCCCTGCTTTACGATGTCGGAGAGTTCCTCCATCTCCTCCGGATCAAAACGGATTACCTGAACCTTCAGATACTTTTCTTCATCCAGTATCTCACCGAGCTCTGCGCGTTCCTCACCCTCAACGAGTACGCGGATAATACCGCCCTGCATCTTGATAACCTGTTTGATGTGCGCGATTGTTCCAATATTATACAATTCTTCCTGTGACGGTTCGTCCGTATCCGGATCACGCTGTGCCACAAGAAAGATTTTTTCATCCTCCATCATCGCCTGCTCAACAGCATGGATCGAGCGGGGCCTGCTGATGTCAAAATGGACCATCATGCCCGGCAGGATCACCATGCCGCGCAGCGCGACGGCGGGGAGTTGTATGATGATGTCTGTCATTGTGTTGCCTTTCTA
>JALELN010000208.1 GCA_022771765.1 Lachnospiraceae bacterium
GTGGAGGTGGCGGATCCAAAGCCCGGAGAGTATGTGCTGGATCTGTGTGCCGCGCCGGGCGGTAAATCAACGCAGATTGCCGGGCGCATGGCGGGAGAAGGACTGCTCGTCTGCAACGAGATCGTGCCGAACCGCGCAAAGATCCTCTCGCAGAATATCGAGCGCCTCGGCATCAGAAACGCGGTTGTGCTGAATCACGCTCCACAGGAGCTGGAAGCGCGGTTTACGGCATTTTTTGACCGGATCGTGGTGGATGCGCCCTGCTCCGGCGAGGGGATGTTTCATAAGGAAGAGGCGGCACTCACGGAGTGGTCGCCGGAAAATGTTGTGATGTGCGCGGATCGTCAGAAGGAGATTCTGGCGAGCGCGGTCAAGATGCTGCGTCCGGGCGGCGTGCTGGTCTATTCCACCTGCACCTTTGCTCCGGCGGAGGATGAGGAGATGGTCGCATGGCTTCTGGCGGAATACCCGGATCTGGAACTTGTGCCGATTGATACGAAAGCGCTTGGCATTTCAGAGGGAGATCTGCCGGGCACCGGTCGGATCTGGCCGCACCGGCAGCGCGGGGAAGGGCATTTTGTGGCAAAGTTAAAAAAACGCGGGACATTATTACCGCGTCAAAATACCGGTTTTGCGGCTGCGATGTCTGTACAGGAAGCAGCGGGAGGCAGAGGAAAAGGAAAAAAAGGGAAGAAGGAGCGCACAGGCGAAGGCCGTGGGAATGCGTGGAGCAGCTATGAGGACTTCGCAGCTCAGAATCTGAACACGGTATGGTCCGGCAGACGGCTGCAGTTTGGCGATCAGCTCTATCTGATACCGGAGGAGATGCCGGATCTGAAAGGTCTCGTGGTCGTTCGCCCGGGACTGCATCTGGGCACAAACAAAAAGAACCGGTTTGAGCCGTCCCATGCGCTGGCTCTGGCACTACAGTCTTCAGAGGTAAAGCAGCTTTATGAGACAGAGGAACCGGAAAAATATCTTCGCGGAGAGACGCTTGCCTGCGATCCGTCACTGAAAGGATGGACACTTGTCACCTGTCAGGGGCAGCCCATGGGATGGGGCAAGGCAGATCGGGGAGTTATGAAAAATCATTATCCGAAGGGACTTCGGATCTGGTAGTTATCGTTACATTCAGGATGAAAAATAAGGAGGAATACTAGCTATGAAGAATATACTGGTCGCACAATCAGGCGGGCCGACTGCGGCAATTAACGCGACACTGGCTGGAGTGATCAGAGAGGCAAGAAAGAGAAGTGAAATTGACCGGATTTACGGGGCGTTTCATGGAGTAGCGGGAATTTTGGAGGATGAGATCGTGGAGCTCGACCAGACATTTGCGTCGGAGAAAGCGCTTGAGCTGCTGGAAAAGACACCGGCAGCAGCTCTGGGCTCCTGCAGATTAAAATTAAAGGCTTCCGATGAGAACGCAGACCAGTATGGGAAAATTATCGAGATTTTCCGGAAATACGAGATCCATTATTTTGTATATATCGGCGGCAACGATTCGATGGATACGGTTCTTCAACTGTCGAAATACTGTGCGGAAAACGGGATCGATGACATTTGCGTGGTCGGTGCTCCGAAAACCATTGATAATGATCTGTGTGGTATTGACCATTGTCCGGGATTCGGTTCGGCTGCAAAGTATATTGCGTCTGTCTGTGTCGAGCTGGAGCGGGAAATTGATGTGTATGATGTTCCTAACGTGATCATTATTGAAATGATGGGCAGACATGCCGGATGGCTGACTGCGGCAGCCGCACTGGCACAGGAACAGAGCAGGGATGTACCGTATCTGATTTATCTGGAGGAGATCGTGTTTGACACGAAAAAATTTATCAGAGACATCAGAGCAGCCCTGGAAAGCTCTAACCGCGTCATTGTAGCAGTCAGCGAGGGCATTCACGATGCGGATGGGCATTTTATTTGTGAGGCATGCGACCCGGATCAGGAGACCGATGCATTCGGGCATAAGCAATTGGCAGGAACCGGAAGAGTGCTTGCCCGGCTGGTAAAAGATGAGATCGGATGCAAAGTGCGGGCGATAGAACCAAACCTGATGCAGCGATGCGCGGCGCATATCCTGAGCCGGACGGATACCGAGGAGTCCAAAAAACTGGGACAGCTGGCAGTGTCCCTCTGTGTCGAGCACAGGCCCGGCATGATGGCATCGCTCACGCGAGTGTCGGATGAGCCTTATGAGGTCCGTTATACAGCGGTGCCGATCGAAGAGGTCGCGAACAAAGAGAAAAAGGTTCCGCTGGAATGGATTGCAGAATCCGGAAACGGTGTGACGGAAAAAATGATCAGCTATTTAAGACCGTTAGTGCAGGGCGAACTACTCTGCGAATATGAAAACGGGATTCCGAAGTTTCTGGTGATTCCGAAACAATAAACAGATGCGTATCAAAAAAGGGCTTTGCGCGCAGCTTTTTGCGTGCAAGCCCTGTTATTTTTTGTCGGAGCCGATCCGGGTTCCGTAAAACTTACGGCTCCTCATCTGAACAATATTAGTATATTCTGGAAATGTGAACCGCATGTGTCAAAAATATAAAAGTTTTATAAAATGAATCTACTTCAACAGATTTACAAGGAAAATGACATTATGATATATTAAGATTTAAATACAGAAAAGAGATGAAGTAAAAATATGGATAACAGAACAATGATGCAGTGCTTTGAGTGGTATCTTCCGGAAAACGGACTGCATTGGAAGCAGCTGGCTTCGCAGGCGGCATCTTTGAAAGCTGCGGGTGTCAATATGGTCTGGCTTCCGCCGGCTTATAAAGGGGCAGCTGGAGCCGCCAGTGTCGGTTATGATGTATACGATCTGTATGACCTCGGCGAGTTTGACCAGAAGGGAACAATTGCGACAAAGTACGGAACCAGAGAGGATTACCTGCAGGCGGTATCTGCCCTTCAGCACGAAGGGATTGAGGTGATCTGCGATATCGTTCTCAATCAGCGTATGGGTGCAGACGAGACAGAGGAGGTCATGGCGGAGGAGGAACTGAAGACGAACCGTGATCAGGATATCAGCGGACCTCAGAAGATCCGGGCATGGACACGTTTTGACTTCCCCGGACGTGCAGGAAAATACTCTGATTTTAAGTGGAATGCGGCTCATTTTAGCGGAACAGACTGGGATGATGCAGCAAAGCGCGGCGGCATTTTCCGGTTTGACGGAAAACATTGGAATCGGGAGACCGATACGGAAAACGGTAATTATGATTACCTGATGGGTGTTGATCTGGATACGGATCATCCGGAGGTGATCAGAGAGACACATGCATGGGGAAAATGGTATTTGGATACAGTACATATGGATGGATTTCGTCTTGACGCGGTAAAGCATATCGGATTTGACTTTTATCGGGAATGGATCAGCGATATGCGCGCCTATGCACAGGAGAAAAGTGGAAAGGAGCTGTTCATCGTTGGCGAGTATTGGGCGAATGATATAGGGAAACTGCTGCATTATCTGGATGTGACGGCAAACAGCCTGTGTCTGTTTGATGTGCCGCTTCATTTCAAGTTTTTGCAGGCGGCTACTTCTGATGGCAGGTTTGATATGCGGACACTTTACGATGATACGCTTACCGGTAAGGATCCCGCGCATGCGGTGACATTTGTGGATAATCATGATACACAGCCGGGGCAGGCGCTCTACTCGTTTATCCCTGCATGGTTCAAGCCGCTTGCCTATGCATTGATCCTGTTGCGCGCGGTTGGAGTTCCGTGTGTGTTTTATGGGGATTATTATGGCATTCCACACGACGGGATCGCTCCGGTTGATTGCCTGCCCAAACTTTTGAAGATCCGGGAATGTTATGCGTATGGAGAAGAACACCTGTATTTTGATGATGCATCAATCGTTGGTTTTACACGAGAGGGTGATGATGAGCATGCGGATTCGGGCATTGCTGTGCTCCTGACGGACAGTGTGGGCGGACGCAAGCGGATGTATGTCGGCACGCGTCTGGCAGGTGTACAGATGGTGGACGCAATGGGAAAGTGCATGGAGCACGTCCTGATCGGAGCGGACGGATGGGGCGAATTTTCTGTGGACGGCGGTTCGGTATCCGTCTGGGTGATAGAAAAGGCGGATTTACGGAAGGCTTGAAAGACCTGGAACAGAATGGAGAAGTTCACTTATTTACACTGGAGGATCTATATAAATGACAAATCCCAACGAATTAATCGAATTATGTAAAAACAAAACTGTCTGGATACAGACACACAATTTTCCGGATCCGGATGCCATATCCAGCGCATTCGGTCTGCAGCGATTGCTGGCACATTTTCATATTCCCTCCAGGCTGTGTCATGAGGGGCAGATCGATAAACTCAGCAGTTTGAAAATGTTGAATTTATGCGGAATCACGATGGCGCCTTACGGAGAAATCT
>JALELN010000018.1 GCA_022771765.1 Lachnospiraceae bacterium
TTAGAATTACATTCAACAGTGATGAGGATTTTTTCCACCAAAAACTAAATATTTGTATCCATGTATCCGATATAGTATAATAAGTAAAAACAAACATTTCAGCAAAATGGAATTTGCTATGTGCGAACGGAGTCGCGATACGGAAGATACAGAGTATAAGGGATCTCGCACGTAGTGCGGGGTCTTTTTTAACGTAGAGGAAATTTTGCCTGCAATACGATAAAACTGTAAGAAAGGCGCTCCGGATTTCTTGTGAAATGAGTTGGACAGATAGAGTAAAGGAGATCCCTGATTTGCAAAAATTAGACTATACACCGGAATTGATCCGGAAGATGCAGCTCATAGAGCTGGATATGCTGGTAGAACTGGATCGAATTTGTAGAAAACATCAGATCCATTACGAACTGGATGGTGGCACACTGCTGGGAGCAGTTCGCCATAAGGGCTTTATCCCGTGGGATGATGATGTTGATACGCGCATGCTTCGCGATGATTATGACAGATTTTGCGAGGCGTGTGAGCAGGAACTGGACAAAGAAAAATACTTTTTGCAAACGTACAATACAGATCCAGGTTATCGATGGGGATATGCCAGGATTCTGAGAAAGGGCACCTATTTCAGTCGCCAGAATCAGGAAATGCTGACGATGCAGAGGGGAATCTTTATCGATATTTTCCCTTGCGATAATATGCCCGAACGCGGAATGCCAAAAGCAATTTACAATTTCCGATGCTTTCTGGCAAGAAAGATCGCATATTCACCGGTCGGAGCAGTGCATGAGCCCAATCCGTTGAAGAAGATGGCGTATCGGATCCTGCGCCATGTGCCTCATTCGGTAGCAAGAAAAGAATTCGACCGCTTGGCATATGAGTATAACGACGAGAAGACCAGACTGGTGCGCACACCGGCATGGGGATATAGGCAGGAGGATCGTGGCTATCTCAGAAGATGGATGGACGAGTACTGCGAGTTAGAATTTGAAGGACATTCATTTTTGGCACCGAAGGACTATCATGGATATTTGAGCTATTTATTTGACAAAAACTATATGCAGCTTCCGCCGGAGGAAGACCGCATTCCAAAGCATACATCTACGGAAATAGATTTTGGAGAACTGGCATAGACAGAGAGGAAGAATCAGATGAAGGAAGAAAGCTTTAAGCTGTTAAGAAGTGTAGCAGAGCAGACGATGACCGCACGGGATGCGATCACCATACCGGAAGGAAAGATATTAGCAGAAAAACAGCTTTTAAATGAAAACGGACTCACGGAAGAAGGACGAAAACAGCTGGCTCCGTATCAGGTAGACAATGCAATTATTATGGCAGCAGGATACAGTGCGAGATGCATGCCGCTGTCCAACGTGATGCCAAAGGGATTATTTCAGGTAAAGGGTGAGATCCTGATCGAGCGTGAGATCAGGCAGCTGTTGGAGGCAGGAATCGAGGAGATCATCGTTGTCACCGGATTTATGGAAGAGAAATTCGAATATCTGAAGGAACGCTATGGCGTCATATTGGTCGAGAACAAGGACTTCGATAAGTATAACAACATGGCTTCTCTGTATGCTGCACAGAACTATATGAAAAATTCATATATCCTGTGTTCGGATAATTATTATGAAGAAAACGTTTTTCACAAATATCTTTACACCCCGTATTACTCCTGTGTATATTCCGAGAGCTATTGTGACGAATTTTGCGTAATGGAAACCGATGAAAACGGATATATCCTTGACATCCATCGCGGCGGTGACCGCGCATGGTACACGATAGGTGATTGCTATTTTGATGAGGCGTTTTCAAAGAAATTCTGTGCCTTTATGAACGAGGAGTGGGAAAATTTCCAGATCAGAAATATGCTGATGGACGATTTCCACATCAGGCATATCAAGGATCTGCCCCTCAGGAAAAAAGAGCGTCCGAAGGACAGTATCTTGGAGTTTGACACCTTAGAGGAGATCCGGGAATTTGATCCGGAATTCCAGAATTTTGTCAATGAAAATCTGGACAAGGATAATACGGTGATACAGGTATTTTCCAAATATTCGGATGTCAAATCCTATCACTCCGTTCCTACGGAGCAGATCAGTGGAAGACTACATTTGAACGAAAACCTCTTTCAGCCGTCACCGAAATGTCTGGAAGTGCTGAAAAATATTACCATGGAGGATCTGTACCTCTACGATCTGACACACAGTGATGAATTACAGGATGCACTCTCTGCGTCTACCGGAATATCTGCAAACAATTTATTTGTACATAACGGATCTGCAGAGGTGATCAAATCCATATTCAGTATTCTGCTGAATGAGAATGATACCGTATTGATCCCGGCACCGGGCTGGAGCTACTACAAGAGCGTCGCAGACGAAAAATTTGCAAAATGTATCAGTTATGAGGTGCGCGAAGGGGAGGACAGCTACGAATACAATGTAGATGACCTGCTTGAAAAAGCACGATGCCATACGCCGAAGATCATCGTCGTGACATCTCCGCAGATGCCGACCGGATGTACCATCGCCTATGAGGACATCGAGCGGATCATACAGGAAAATGTGAACTCTGTGATCATGATCGATGAGGCATACTGGGGCTATGGAATCGATGACAATGTCTTCGAAAAGAAAATCATCACTAAATACAGCAATGTGGTCATCACCAGAACCTTCTCGAAATTCTACGGACTAGCCAATATCCGTATCGGATATGGACTGTGCAGCTACCCGCTGCGCCGGACGATCGGACTGGATCTGCCACTGTTTCGCGCCAGCGGCATCAGCCGAAAGATCGCGATCGCCGCGGTCGAGGACAAGGCATATTATGACGCGATGAAGAAGGAATCCAACGAGATCCGCGACTGGTTCACAGATGAGCTGAACAAGATCGAAGATGTCAAGGCATTCCGCTCAGAATCAAATTATGTATTCATCAAACTGCTGCATGCGGATGCAGATAAGGTACGGGCCTATATGGAGGAAAATAACATCCTCATCCGCCTGTTCCGTGACAAAGATGCGCTGCGCCTGCGCATTACCGTAGGACCGAAGGACATCATGGAGCGGGTGCTGTATCAGTTGAAGCGTGCGCTAGGGCAGTAACATTGTGTCCGGTGAGATCAGGAGGTGTTTGAGTATGACGAAGGTAGGAGCAATCATCGCGCGGGAGATGGAAGAAAGCGAAGCACGAGGCAGAAAAACAGGAAGAACCGAGGGACTATCTGCAGCGTTATTAACCGTTCTGACGACTAAAGGAGAAGTATCCAAACAACTGGAACAGCGGATTCACGAACAGAAAAAGAGTGAACTGCTGGATCAGTGGCTGAGGATTGCGGCTACCGCGCCGGATGTAGGAGCCTTTGAGGAGCAGATCATGAGGTGATGAGGATTTGGTTGAGTGAAAAAGTAAATTCCACTGTAAAGTTAAATTCCATAGTGGCAACTAAAGTCTGATATTACAATAAATTTTATAGATTACATCAGGCGAAAAATGGCTTATAATAGGGCCATGATGAGAATAATTAAGGAAAAAACTGCATAGCAAACAGACGACTGGTCTGTGTCCGGCAAGACTAAATTCCACTCGTCTGATGATGCAATTAAGTGCGATATGCTCCT
>JALELN010000002.1 GCA_022771765.1 Lachnospiraceae bacterium
GAAAATGAAGTTTTTTTCGAAAAGATGTCTTTATTGTAACAGAAAACCAGCTATCATGCCAAACAAACAATTATAAATCAAGATATTTTAAAGGTACGATGGAATTTAATCTTGCACTGGAATTTACTTTTTCAAGTTAGCCCATGCCCATAAATTCAAGTTTCCATACATACATTCGCGTCTATCTCCCGTTGCGTATTTTCTTTTTTAACAATGTTGATCGTATTTTTTCCATCGAAGCAAATATATATTTCCTTTGTAAATACATCACCCGGATCCATATCCATATTGATCTCGATGGATCCGTGAACGCGAGTTACTGTATCCATTAGATCAGCCAAGCCATTTCCCGTTCCCCACGTTGTATAGCCACGTTCTCCGAAATGCTCCAGAATATATGGCGGGAATGGAATTCCGCTGTCGTAAATCCGTATGAGCACACAATCATTCTCATTCCTTGCGATCAACAGCAGGATCATCTTATCCTGAAGCTTTGACACGGCATTGATCGCATTGCGCAGCAAATCTCCCAGCAATCGCGTGATCTCGCCATCACTAATATCCAGCCGCTTCATATCTTCATTGATCTGCGTACTCACAAACACATTTAACTCAATATCCTGTTCCCCGCATTCAATGATCTTTGTCCGTAAAAGTAAATCCGCCAGATCTATTCCTGTCGTTTCAAAAAATTCTGCACTCATTTCCGCTCCTCCCAGTTCCTTTCCATAATCGTGGCAAACAGCTTCCAGCTTTTTGCGCATCTCCTCATCCTGTGTTCCATCCATACTTGATACATAATTTGCGATCATTGGCAAAATCTCTTTCGAGCGATGCAGCTTCTGACTCATCTGCCGGTTGTCTTCCTCGTACATCTTCTGGATCTTCGACATTTTGTGGTGATCCAGGAGCCAGAGGATGGTGAAGAGGGCTGCGAGGTAGGTGCAAGCAGCAGCTATGTACACATACCCTAACCGTTTTGTCGTATATGACACGCGTACAAGTTGTTCCGTAAATAATAAAATAATTGTGGCAATAATACCAATATATATTATCCAGCCCTGCCTAATCTTTGAAAATATCCTTTTCTCTTTCACCAAAATAATGATAACCAAGAGTCTGCCAATGATAAAAACGAAAGGACCCCTATCCTTTATTCGTATTTCTATTAGCCCTGCTATCATCCCATACACACTACTCAACACAAGATTTAATAAATAATCTATACCATACGCAAGTACTGCTAATTTAAAATTTGTCAGATTAGAATTTTTACTATGAATACATATACTATACAAAATTAGCATTGTACATAATATAAAAGATGATAAAAACTGTGTGTATGTTCCTAATTCCACTATATATTTCGTTATTCCAATCAATAAAGCAAAAATGCATTCCCATATATACTGTCGCTCTTCGGTCAAGATCTCATAGATTATTAACAACATAAATGCATAAACAAAAAAAGATATGAATTCCATAACCATCCTCGTCCCACAGAATTTTCTTTATCATAACACAGATTCATTCTATGGTATAGATGATATTTTTTCGACTCCTCTAAAAACTTTTAAAGACAACCACAACATCTCAGATTGAGCTAGCCAAAACTTCCCATATACAATTTTCGTTTATACAATAAAAAAGAGGCCTTGTATTATACAAAGCCTCTCTTTTTTAGCAATGGCCTAAAATGCCATAGTAAATCCACTCACAGAAAATTGCCCAATTCATCTTCAGCACCTCCTTTATTCTTTTATTTGAATAAAGGATAGCCTCGATGCTCTTTTTACACTGTCACCTCAAATACGACATTTTGCCTAAAACAGTCGAATATGTCGATAAATTTGTTTGTAAATCAGGCTTTATCCACATTTAAACGTCGATAAATGTCGATATTGACACATGATATTCTGTCACTGAACCGGTGCCTTGGCACATTCTCGCGCCGAGCGCGGTCGCCTGCGATATACTCATCTTCGCGCAAGTGCGCACTCTACGTTTCACTTCGGTCGGCGCAAAACCGATGTCTACAAGACATCGTGCGCCCTGCCGGAGGCTTTTGTGGTATAGGAGACGAAGTTTCCTATACCACAAAAAAGCCCGACATGCTCACATGTCAGGCTTTACATACATCAATCATATAGGAAACTGAATCTACTCCCGGACTCATTTACGAATACGGATTCGATCGGCCATATTGGCAATAAACTGCGTATTCGTCGGTCTTCCCCGCTCATCATCGTACGGGAACGGATAATATCGGTGCAGCCGCATGATATCTGCCCGCGTAAAGGCAGACTCTATTGCGCAGCGAATGGAACGCTCCACAGACATTGTCGTCGTCTGCTTGATTTTTGCCACCTCCGGGTAAATATCATTCGTGATATGGACATCCTCCTCCGAGCTGTTAACATATATCATCACCGCCTCCACAAGGAAATCAAAACCGACCAGTTTTCGCTTAATTCCGATCATCTCCAGTTCCCGGATCAAATTACTGCGCATCACTATTTCTGCCTGCTGCCGGTTAAATTCCATCACAATCGGATGCTCCTTGCAGGGCTTTGCAAAATGCTTGTACGGATAGATCTTTTGGATCACACTGATCACCCGCATCGGGGAATACGCTGCATTCATTTTCTGATAAACATAATCTGCGCCGTGTATCCTCAAATAACTGAGCGTCACATTCGAGACCGTATTGGTGACCACAACCGTAAACGGCTTATCCAGTTTTTGTTCCTCGATCTCTGACAGCAGAGAAACTCCATCTCCCTCCTGGAGCTCCAGATCCAGAATCATCACATCGATCTTATGACGCGAAAGATACCGAAGCGCATTTCGTTCACTTCCGGTATCATAAACAATATTCATTCTCGACTGTGTTTCCGTCAGTGAACGATATTGATCCACCACATACTTTTCATCCTCAACCATCAGAATTTTAATCTCATCTGTCGTCTCTGTTTCCACTCGTTTGTTCCTCCATACATGCTTTTCCCATATACCTCTTGGCGTATCGGCACCGCGCATGCCACCGGATATTCGTTGTGAACATGTCTGGAACCGATTTTATTTTACAACATATCCTGCCAAAAGTCTACGACAGATGAAAAGTACACACTGCAAAACTATTCAGACAAAAAACACAGGCCCGGCATATCATGACCGCCTGTGCTCTGCATTTACTACTATTACTACTACACAGAAGCCTTCTTCAAAAAGGTTTCAAAATCTGCCTCAGACAGCCCCGCTCGCTTAGCTGCTTCCGATACAGCGAGCAAACCATCGTTCACCAACGACACCAGCGTATCCATTTGGCCTTTGCGTAAACCTTTACGCATTCCTTTATGTTCACCTTTTCGCATACCTATGCGTATACCATTCTGTTCAACTCTATCCATTACTTCACACATTGTATGTACCTCCCCAGCCTTTTGTGCCGCTTCAAACCGATAATCTCCTGTCATTACAGACATCAACTTTAATACCGCATCCACATGTTTCATAGTTTTCTTTGAAGGAATATAATTCTTATTTTTTCTTACTTGTGAAAAATAATCTGCCACTATACGAAAGTCGCTCTGAAATTGTCTGATTGTTTCCTCCGGCAGAAATGCAATACTAAACACATGGATCTCGTAATCTGAAAAATATGGTTTCAAATCCTCCGGTATATGAAAACATTCTGATAATCTCAACGGTTTTCTCCATGGTCGCTCTGTCCCGAAATAAAGTACTATCGTTATCACGGGACATTTTTTCTCCTGTTTATCCTTCAATATTTGTTCCCGATAGGATGCTCCATCGTAACCCATGATTCGAAGGGGCATCGTCTTATCAATCTGTGTCTGATTTTCAAATCCATAGACTGCAATGCAGACGCGGTTCTTTTTCCAAAATTTTAAAATATCTCGTTCTTCCTCATGAAGAACATCATCTGCTTTATAGATTGCCCGTTCCCTACTATTAGCCAGCTGTCCCGGCTGTACCACGCGTTTCCCCTGAAACAAAAGTACATTAACGATGTCTGAAAACACATCATTGTACGACTCCAGATATTTTTCCGTCATATCTTTTGCGCCCATACACATCCTCCTTTCTGATCCTGGTCAGCAGGACTCAGAATAAGACATGCGTAGTTTCGAAGATGTCAATGGGTGTGTTGTTATGACGTTCCAAAATACTTTGCTCCCAAGAATCCTGCTTAAATTATAAGTTGTGAGTTTAAAAGCAAGATTTCCGAGATAAATAGAATAAAATATAGATATACGATTCAGACGGCTCGCCAAATCCTGTCCGCCCTGACTATGGAAACGTGACCACCGTCTTTGATCTGCCAGCCACACATTTGCTTTGAGCTAAGTATAATACATCTTTTCACCAATGTCATTGACGGTGTGGTTTAAAAATGCTCTACACAGCACTTAACACTACAACATAAGTACACAGAAAAAACACAGGCCCGGCGCAATGCACTTGCCTGTGTTTTTATATAAGAAAATGAAAAATAGAGGTCGCTAATCGATCTTTTCCAGCACGATATCATCGATCAAAACCGTATGCTTATCCGTGATGCGCTTGCCACCGACTGCACCCAGACTAAAACTCATACTTGTATCGGCATCCGTGTCCTCTTTCATCTCAAACACTGCGGAATAGGTCTGCCATTTCTTGGTCACAGGGATCTGTCCATCCTCAAAATATACCGTCCAGTCCTCTCCACCGTCCGCCGTGGTGCGTTTGAGACCATTTCTCTGAAATGCAAATTTGATATCGCGGTCAAGGTCTGATTTCACCTTAAAAGATATCTTGTAATTCTGTCCCTTTTCCAGCTTTATACCGGTCTGCTTGAGCTGAACATGCCAGTCCTGATCACCGGTGTCCTTGATATCCATTGAAAATGCACTGTCCTCTTTCAGTGTATCTACCACATAAGATACGTCGCTCGGATTATTTGCCCAGGCCTCAAAACCGGTCATTCCGGCGGAGAAATCTCCATTGATGATCAGACCGTTTTCCATGATGCGTACATTGTCAATGCATGTTGTGCCCTTTGTTCCCAGCTGGAATTCCAGTGTTGCGCTCTTTATTCCCTTTTTCGGTGTGAGCTCAAACTTATAAGTTTTCATCTTACCCGTCAGCTTTACCTTATATGTCTTTCCGGCGAGTTTCACAATCATTGTCTGATTCTTTGTTCCGGTACGCTTTGCGTCAAAGCTGAACAC
>JALELN010000049.1 GCA_022771765.1 Lachnospiraceae bacterium
ATCCCGCAGCTGCGCAGCCGGAAGATCCTGTGCATGTCCCTGATGAATATTAAAGTAAAACTCGCTGCCCTCACCGTAGACACTGCGCACACCGATGCTGCCTCCCATCATCTCCACCAGCTGTTTGGAAATGGAAAGCCCCAGTCCGGTGCCCTCCTTATTATGATTTTTCTTGCTGTCCACCTGTGAGAAGGACGCGAACAGCTTGCCGAGATCCTCCTCTTTGATTCCCTGACCACTATCCTTCACAGAAATCAGCAACTCGATATCATTGTCAGTCACCTCGCCGACAGCAATCTTCAGACATACAAAACCTTCATCCGTAAACTTGATGGCATTGTTCACGAGGTTGATAATAATCTGACGGATACGAAGCGCATCACCATACATGGAATGGGGCAGCCTTTCATCAATATCAAAAATGATCTCCACATGCTTTTCGCCCACACGGGTGAGAAAAATCATGCCCAGATCACTGAGCATGGACATTGGTTCATACTCTGCCTCCACCAGCTCCAGCTTGCCGGATTCTATCTTTGAAAAATCCAGAATATCATTGATAATGCCAAGCAGTGCATTTCCCGAATTTTTGATGTTTCTCAGGTAGCCCATATCCTGCGGCGGCAGATCCTCCCGCAATAAAATCTCCGTCATGCCTACAATTGCGTTCATCGGTGTGCGAATCTCGTGGGACATATTTGAGACAAACATGGATTTTGCCCGGTTCGCCTCCTCTGCCTGCTGCTTGAGCGCTTTCATGATCTCCGCCTGCTCGGTGGCATTCTTGATATAGTAATAGCTGTCCGTTATGTCATTGAGCACATACAGCTTCCCGAAATAAGTATTGCCCTCGGTCAGCAGACGGCTGATTACCTCATACACATGGTGATCCCGTTCCAGATTCGTTTTATCAATAATACATGTGTCCAGCTCATTCCAGATCGCAGCGTGACCACTGTACACTGAAAAATCAAACAGCTGCTCCGCTTTCTTATTGTGATATATCAGCTGATTTTCGCTGTCCAGAACGATCAACGCATCTGTCTGCTCATCCACCGCCATATCCTTGGCCATGGATAACGTACTCAGCAGATTATTCTTAAACAACGCGGATGACAAGAGCAACGCACTGATGAGGTAAGCGGGCAGCGTCGTGTCGTATCCTCCAGTCTTTCCGGATATAAATAACAATAATCCGCTCAGCATAACGACCATAATCAACGACAGCTTCGTGATCTGTATCCGTTGCTGTTCGCTGTGCAGATGTATATAACGTCTGATACACATGGCAAACATCACAATCAGATAAACGACCACCATAGCCATATAAAGGTTATATACCGGCCCATTTCCATGCTCCAGATGCGCAAATACTCCGTCGTGAATGAACTCCATCCCGTCATAGTACAGATTCTGATACTCGCACGTCATAACAAGCATCGTAATTGACAGGTGAAATACCGTCAAAACCGCAACCAGCTGCTTCGGAAGCCGAATCCTGCAATAATCCGCGATAAATAAAAATTTCATGAGCAGAATAAACGGTTTTCCCAGATAGGAAATCTGCACCGCCCGCAATGCTTCCCGCTGCGTCGTCGCTGTCATCTCAAACAGATAGCCGACAAAATTTAAAAGCAGCGACATCAGTAAAAACATCATGATCTGCTGCTGCTTTGATGGCTGCTGTTTCAGAACACGCAGCATTGTAACAAGCAGCACCACAATTCCCACATACTGTATTCCCAATAAAAAAGTGTACATCGCATCTCCTCTCTGCGAGACATCACTATCATGCGTCCGCTGCGACCCGTACCTCAAACTCTGCCACAGGCATGGGCTTCGCAAAATAGAATCCCTGTATCATATCGCATCCCAGACTCGCCAGAAAATCCACCTGCGCACGCTGCTCAATACCCTCAGCAACCACACGCATATCCAGCTCCCGGGCCAGACAGATCGCTTCCCTGACAATGACAGCGCCGCGGCCAGCCTCATCCTCGCCCCGGAAAAATTCACTATCCAGCTTTAACACGTCCAGCGGAATATCCTTCAGGGAATTCAGTGAGGAATAGCCCGCTCCAAAATCATCCATCGAAATTGGGAAACCGTATGCCCGCAGCTGCTTCACCGTATCGACAAGCACTTCCTTGTCATCAAAGAACGCGCTCTCCGTCACCTCCAGCTCGATCAACTGATGCTTTGGCCCATAACCGTCTACAAGACGGCTGATATGCTCTGCCAGCCCCTCCTGTGTAAAGTGCGCGCGGGAAATATTGACAGAGATCGGAACGGTCTTTTTGCCCTGTACTTTCCACTCCGACTGCAGTTTTGCTATCTGGGACAGCATATAGTCATCCAGCTGCATGATAAATCCGTTTTCCTCAAAAATCGGGATAAAACGCCCCGGCGGGATCACCCCTCGCTCAGGGCACACCCAGCGAACCAGCGCCTCTGCACCGACAAGACGCCCATCTGTGGGCGTATACTTCGGCTGTAAGTAGACCTGAAACTCGCCGGCAGCCAGAGCAGCATGCATATTGTCTTCCACCCACTGCTCCCAGTTCTGTTCTTCCAACAGACGTTCGCTGAAAAAGAAAATCTGCTCTGCGTCGTTGTGGCTGGTCTGCTGCGCCGTATGTGCAAAACTGAAGAGCTGATCAATATCAAGATTTGTCCGACGGACAAAATAATTACCTCTCTCTGCCTCCATCGGCGGAATCATGCACACACCTGCATGGAAGTGCAGCTTGCGCTCCGGCTGAAGCCCTGCCAGCTCCGCCAGAAGCGAGCGCAGTCTGAGGTAACAATAGTGTTCACACTCCTCCTCATTTGCCCCCTCACAGCGGAGGATCAGTCCGAAATCAGCTCCGTTATAGTGTCCAAACACCTCTTTGCGCTTCATCCGTGCCCGCAAAAAACCATCCATACATTCTAATAGTTCCTCGCCCTGCTGGCTTCCATAGCAAGAGAGGTAATTCGTGTAGCGCTCCATATGCAGATTAACCATTGCATAGGTTTTCCTGCTGTTCCATGCGCTTCCCAGCATTTTTGCAGCCTGACCCTGAAAATACAGCCAGTTGCGCCCGCCTGTCACGGGATCCATATAGAGCACCTTCGTCACGCGCCGCTGCATACGAATGTTTAAAATCGTATTGATAAACAAAAAGATCAGGGGAATAAACAGCAGAATGAGCGCGACTGCACCCAGTCCCATGATATAGATAACATCCTGTCGCTGGATCTGCAAATTGCACTTAATATAAAGGTTCCTGTTCTCCAGATGAACCGGCACATCAATCCAGAACTGCTGTTCGATGATTGATTCCTCCATCCAGCGATTTATCCCTGGTCCGTCGGCCGGTTCCATGGATGTGCTGTCAAACACACGGTTTGCCAGTTCCGGCACATGAAACTCAAAAATATCCTCGATATCATCCATCGCTTCCGTTCCGTAATCCCACTTACTGTCCTTGTAGATCGTATACTCCTCACCCATCGACCATTCGACCTGCTCGCTAAAAACCGGCGCGGTGCCTCCCGTGGAAGCCACCCGTCTGCCTTCTGCATCCGTCAGATAGACATTGCTGGGATTGCGGCTGAGACGAGTGGCATTAGCGACTGCATAGGGAATGCTGTCCCCCTCCTGCACAAAGCGTTCCACCATGACCCCGGTATCCATGGCCTGATTGTAGAGTCCCATCATCTTTGACCCGATAATATACGTGGCAAACAGATTGATTCCCGCGAAGACGATCGTCACACTCACGAGCAGAAACGCCAGAAACAGGACAATGGAGGGCCAAAAACTCTTCCTCTTCAGTTTTTTCAAGGTTTTTTCTTTGATTTTTGATGACATACCGGATCTACCTGCTTTTATTTTGTAATCGTCACTTTTCTCATCTTTGAATAGGGTGTATAGTAATTATTTCCATGCACATCTGTCTTGAAGCCCCGCACCCGGATGTAATAGGTCTTTCCCTTTTTTAATCCGCTGATCACAGCCGACTTGCCCTTGACCTTGGCAGACTTCTGATTACTGAAATCTTTTTTTGAAGCATAGCTGATCTCATAGCCAGCAAAGTTCTTTGCAGCCTTGAACTTCACCCTGATCTTTTTACCTGTAACATTCACCGCAGAGGAGACACTCACTCTGCCGCCCGCGATGCGCACCGGAAAGATCTCGTAAGCGCTGGGAACTGCGCCCTCGCCCGCCGTCATTGCCGTTACAATATAGGTTCCACCATCCGTCAGCTCAATCGGCTGCGTGTAGCGGTCC
>JALELN010000066.1 GCA_022771765.1 Lachnospiraceae bacterium
GAAAGAGCAATGCAGTTACTTGAAAAAGTACCAGAAACAAAATTGTATTACATTATCGGTATTTTAGAGGGGGCAATCATTCCGGATATTGAGGAAGTTGAGCCGGACGAGTGGGACTTAAAAATGATAGAAGAGGCAAGCAGTGAAAACGACGGAGAAGAGGTTACGATTGAGGACTTAAAGAAAGAATTGGAGCTTGTGTTATGATGTACAAAATAGTTTTTCAAAAAGCGGCTTTAAAATTCATTTAAAAGCAGGACAGGAAAACTCAAGGACGTTTATTGGATGCTATCAATCAATTGCCGATGGGTACAGACATAAAAAAGTTACAAGGGCTTGAAATGTATCGTATGAGGGTTGGTGATATGCGTGTATTATACACAATTGATGATGTCATATATGTGATTAGCATTGAAAACATAGATAATCGAGGAGATGTGTATAAACGATTATAGATCATCAAGAGAACCGCCAGAAATGTCGGTTTTTCTGTAGGAGCAAAATCTCCACATTTTTCAAAGAAAGTGCAATGACCGTGTTATACCAGATTTGCAAAATTACCGTAAATATAAATGGTATGATAGAGGTCTCCAAAACCTTTGGCGGGAGTTTGATTTTATCATCCCCTGCTCTAAGAAGCTCTGAATAGCCTGAAAATAAAGGTGTTCAGAGCTTTTTGTTGTTGAATGATAAATTTGCAGGGCTTCGTGGCTGCGGCTTTTGTATTTGAAAGAAAAAGGAGAGGTGTCAAAGAGCTCGAACGTTGACATCCTGCGTTTAAATGTACTAATATGAGAATATAGAAATCAAAAGATGTAGAGAGGATGATAGAATCGAAATTCTCAAAACATAGATACGAGATATAAGAGATATAATAAGGAGAAAACAAGTGAAGTTTGTAACGTGGAATGTAAATGGGATTCGTGCTTGCATACAGAAAGGGTTCTTAGATTTCTTTCATGAAATTGACGCAGACATTTTTTGTATTCAGGAAAGTAAGCTGCAGGCGGGACAATTAGAGCTGGATCTGGAAGGTTACCATCAATATTGGAACTATGCGGAAAAGAAAGGATATTCGGGCACAGCAATTTTTACCAAAAAGGAGCCATTATCCGTTCAATATGGAATCGGAATTGAAGCGCATGACAAGGAAGGTCGTGTGATTACTTTGGAATTTGAGACATTCTATATGGTAACAGTTTACACACCGAATTCGCAAAATGAACTTGCGAGGCTGCCTTACCGTATGCAATGGGAAAATGATTTCCTTGCATACTTAAAGAAATTAGAAGAAGTGAAACCGGTAATTTTCTGTGGGGATTTAAACGTGGCTCACAAAGAAATTGACTTAAAGAATCCGAAAACAAATCGGAAGAATGCAGGCTTTACGGACGAAGAACGCGGGAAATTTACAGAGCTTCTTGAAGCAGGTTTTATCGATGCTTTTCGCTATTTTTACCCTGACCGGGAAGGTATTTACTCCTGGTGGTCCTATCGGTTTCATGCAAGAGAAAAGAATGCAGGATGGAGAATCGACTATTTCTGCGTGTCAGAATGTTTACAGGATCGGCTTATGGACGTAAAAATTCTTACGGATGTAATGGGTTCAGATCACTGTCCGGTTGTATTGGAAATGAACATACAGTGAAAAAAAGAAGGTTTTTGAAGGAGAAAAGATTATGTTAGAAGTTGGAACAAAGGCACCGGATTTTGAACTTCCGGATCAGAATGGCAAGATGCATAAGCTCAGTGATTATGCGGGGAAAAAGGTGATTTTATATTTTTATCCGAAGGACAATACGCCCGGATGCACGAAGCAGGCGTGTGGATTTTCAGAGCGATATCCGCAATTTTTAGAGAAGGGCGCAGTCGTTCTTGGCGTGAGCAAGGACAGCGTTGCTTCTCACAAACGATTTGAGGAAAAGCAGAATCTGGCATTCACGCTTCTCGCCGATCCGGAGCGCAAGGTAATTGAAGCATATGATGTGTGGAAAGAAAAGAAGAATTATGGAAAGGTCTTCATGGGTGTGGTCCGCACAACCTATCTCATTGATGAAGATGGAGTGATCATCAAAGCAAATGACAAGGTGAAGGCAGCTGATGATCCACACAATATGTTAGAGGAACTGGGATCATGAAGATCATTCTGTCCCCTGCGAAAAAAATGAACATGGATCCGGACAGACTGGCACCATCCTGCTTACCGGATTTTCTTGATCAGACCGAGGAGATCTTAGTGTGGCTTCGGGACAGATCCTATGAAGAATTAAAGGCACTGTGGAAGTGTAATGACAAGATCGTACAGCAGAATATCGCGCGGTTGGAACAGATGGAACTGAGAAGTCAGCTGACACCGGCGGTGCTTGCCTACGAGGGAATCGCTTATCAATATATGGCGCCTGCGGTTTTTGAATCAGGTCATTATGACTATGTGCAGGAGCATCTGCGCATACTGTCTGCTTTTTACGGGGTGTTAAGGGCCATGGACGGTGTGACACCGTATCGTCTGGAGATGCAGGCAAACGCATCGATCGGAGGAAAAAAAGATCTGTATGAACTGTGGGGAAACAGACTATATGAAGCCGTTAGGGACGAAAGCAGAGTGATCGTTAATCTTGCATCCAAGGAGTATTCGAAATGTATTGAAAAATATCTGGTGCCGGAAGATCGCTATCTGACGATCACCTTTTGCGAAAAGTCCGGAGACAAACTGGTTACAAAGGGCACCTATGCGAAAATGGCAAGGGGTGAAATGGTCCGTTATATGGCAGAGCATCAGATCGAGGATCCGGTAGAGATCCGGAACTTTGACCGGTTGGGGTATGTGTTTCGGGACGATTTGTCCTCGGATAAAGAATACATATTCGAGCGTTTGGTGTAATGTTTGGAAGGTGTGGAAAATCGAATTCTCACCATTGTTCGTTAGAAAGGATTGAGTGTATGACGACTGTTAAAAGCAAAGTTTTGTAAAAAACCCATAGCAAAATATGATAAGGAAACTAAAAAAGTATATGTGGAATATGCGGATGGTGTGAGAAAATATGTTGAATAGGAAACCGATGATTCTTTGTCTTGCTATAAATTAGACATTTTAGAAAAAGCAAAGGCAGAGGGTTATTTTATTAAATGCGTGTTTGATTGATACGAATGCAGATAGAGTAGGGAAGAAACGGAAGGAGAGAACGTTATGAAGAAAGTATGTTGTTTTTTGATGTCGGTTGTCATGGCAGCCATGGTTTTGACCGGATGTGGAGGTCAGGGAAGCAGAGCAGAAACGGAAGAAAAAGTGGAAAGCGCAGAAGAAAACGGAAAGGAAAAGGTTGTCGTTGCCTGTTGGGGAAATCAGATGCTGGATAGCTATACGCAGTATCTTTGTGATCTGTTCCCGGATGTGGAGTTTGAATTTGTTCTTGCCACCAATTCAACAGATTATTACCGCTTCCGTCAGGATCATGACGATATGCCGGACATCCTGACTGTGCGCCGCTTTGCATTAAAGGATGCGGTATTATTAAAAGACTATCTGTATGACATGAGCAATACTGAGCTTGCCAATACATATTTTGGTTCTTATCTGGACAGCTATACCTATGATGACGGATCCGTGAACTGGTTGCCTACCTGTGCGGAGGTGGATGGTTTCATTATCAACAAGACCTTATTTGACGAGTACAATGTACCGATCCCTACCGACTACGAAAGCTTCGTCGCTGCTTGCGAATCCTTTGAGGCGGCAGGTATTCGCAGCTTTGTATCGGATTTTGATGCAGACTATACGTGCATGGAAGTGTTACAGGGCGCTTCCATTCCGATGCTTCAGAGTATGGAAGGACGCAAGTGGCGTCAGCAGTATGAGAGCGGTGCCACAAAAGAGCTTTCAGAAGAAGTATGGCTGCCTGTTTTTGAAAACTTCTTTGATTTCAAAGAAAAGACAGGTCTGGGTGCGGAGGATGCAACCTATCCCAATAGAATTCCCAAGGAAATGTTCAGTGAAGGAAAGGCTGCTATGTACCGTGGCACCGGTGCGGATGTCATCACCTTCCCCGGACGTGGTGAGGACGAGGTGCTGTTAATGCCCTATTTTGGACAGACGGAGCAGGATAACTGGTATCTGACTTATCCCGCGTTCCAGATCGCAGCCTCCAAAAAAGGTATGGATGACCCGGCGCGTGAAAAACTGATTCTGGACATTATGAATGCCATGGTCAATCAGCAGGGTCAGGATCATATTTCTTACGGAAAGAACATGGTGCCTTACAAGAAGGACGTGACGCTGGAACTGATGCCGGAGATGGATAATCTGAAGCCGTATGTAGAGCAGAACAAACTGTACATTCGTCTGGCATCCAACGAGATGTTCCGTATTTCCAAAGATGTTGTGCAGATGATCCTGAACGACGAAGTCAAGACACCGAAGGAAGCATTAGATGCATTTAATTTGGAGCTGGCAGGAGAAGAACCCGGAACAGAGATCGTTGCTCATGTTGACACTGCTTACTCGAACGACTTCACTCCGGAACACGGGAATCAGGCGGCTTCTGCAATTGCAAATACGATGCGCGTATTATCCGGCGTAGATCTGGTGTTCATGCAGGCCTGCTATGTAGCCAGTGACATCTACAGCGGAGACTATTCCCGGAAAGACCTGGGGTATCTGGCAAAGAATGACGGTGGCTGGCCGGGCCTGCTGGAATTGACCGGTGATCAGATCTATACGCTTGTGGAGATGACCCTGTCGATGACCGGTAACCGCGGCGCGATCTGCAATGACAGTACGCTGTATGTTTCCAGTGGATTCGAGATGGATATTACAAAGACCGATAGTGGTTATACACTCAATGCTTTGACGAAGGATGGAAAGGAGCTTGATCGCAGTGCAACCTATTCTTTCCTGATTTATGGAGAACGTGACTGGTATTTATCTGCCATCATGGAGCAGTTGGGTATTTCGGAAGTAAATATGGATGGTCCCAAAGCAGAGGATTATTTAACACAGCGTCTGGTGGAGCAAAAAGAACAACTGGAAGCGCCTACAGATTATATCACCCTGCGATGATACGAAGCAGCGTCGCTTGCGAGCAGTGTTTATATGGAGCTTTGAGGAGACTACCCAAATGCAGAAGAGAAAACAAACAACAAAATATCTTTTGCCGGTTGCGTTAGCAACGATACTGGTCGTTTTTCTGGTGTTAGGCATATTATTTATGCGTAATTCTTTGATGAAGATGACTGCCCAGGAGCGTTCCACCCAGCTGGAGGAAATGGTTACCCAGATTCAGGACAATCTGGACAATGGTCTTCAGACGCATTGGAATCTGGTAACAGGTCTGAACAACGCCGTGCAGGGCGAGCATTTTGAAAACCAACAGCAATTGTGTGAGAACCTTGTCCGTTTGGAAAAATTGTTCTGTCTGGATATGTATGGAAGCAGGATGATGCTGTTGGATGAACAGTGTACAGCGTATCTTAGCGACGGACCGGCGGGCATCTGGACCGATGTCAGCCATCTGACAGATGAGAAGAGCCGGCATATCTTTGTATCTGAAACAGATAATATTGAGGGATGCTTTCTGGTGTTTGCACGGGAATTAGATGTACCCATTACCATGGGAGAAAATGATGTTCAATTCACGCATGTTGTGCTTCTGAAGGATATCCAAACCGTGAAACGGTATTATACGACCACGACTTATGGGGGAAGCGCCGCAACATATATCATCAGGAATAACGGAACACTTGCCTATTTTGATGCAGATGATGATATTATCGGTGCCAGAAATGTGTTTAAGGCACTGAGAGAAGCGGAGTACGTTCAGGAGCAGAGTTTTGAAACGGTCAAAGAGCAGTTGGACAGGGATGGTATTGCGGCAGCAAATATCATACTGAATCAGACAGAGTATTACTATTGTCTGATGGGACTGGATGACTATGACATGACGCTGATGCTTCTGATCCCTGCAGACGCTGTGGCAACCAGTACCATGAATATGATGAATTCCACCATTTGGACGGAAACAATTTTTGTTTCCGTTATGGCGCTGATGATCTTGCTGGCGATCATCAGTTTTGTTGGAGTTCAGCGTAGTCATCAGATGGTGAAGCTGGAGCAGGAGACAAATAAGGAACTGAATCAACTGCGTCTGGAGGCAGAGTCAGCGAATGCTGCCAAAAGCATTTTCCTGAATAATATGTCACATGACATTCGAACACCAATGAATGCCATCATTGGTTTTACCAATATTGCCATGAAACATAGTCCGCCCCCTGAGATCAAAAGCTGCCTGGAAAAGATCAGCGATAGTTCGGAGCATTTGCTTGCGTTGATTAATGATGTGTTGGACATCAGCCGTATTGAAAGTGGAAAGATCAAATATGCACCGGCACCTGTTGATATTGTGGAACTATCGGATTCAGTGCTTACCATTATGGACGGGTACCTGTCCGATCGAAATATTGATTTTCGAGTAAAAATGGAAGAACCACAAACGCGTTTTGTGCTGACCGATGCAGTGCGTGTTCGGGAGGTGCTTGTAAATATTCTTGGAAACGCAGTGAAGTTTACAAATGATGGAGGCACCATCACCTATGAGGCAGGCTACGATCCCGGAAAAGATGAGCGCCACATCCTTGTACGATACCGGATAACCGACACCGGTATTGGTATGAGTGAAGAATTCGTGGAACATATTTTTGACGAGTTTTCCCAAGAGGAGCATGGGGCACGCACGCAGTATAAGGGCACCGGTTTAGGAATGACTATTACAAAGCGGTATGTTGATCTGATGGGCGGAACGATCTTCGTAGAAAGTAAGAAAGGTGTTGGTTCAACCTTTACGATCGAATTACCCATGGAGATCACGGATCCCTTTGAAGTCAGAAAAAAGGATTATGTCGTTGGAAATGTGGATTTGACCGGTTTGAAGATCCTTTTAGCCGAAGATAATGATCTCAATGCGGAGATCGCAATCGTTCAGTTGGAGGAGCGGGGAATACAGATCACCAGGGCTTCTGATGGTGAGGAAGTAGTGCGTATTTTTGCCGGAAACCCGCAAGGAACATTTGATGTCATTCTGATGGATATTATGATGCCGGCGATGAATGGTTATGAAGCAACAAAAGCGATCCGCAGCTTACAAAATCGACCGGATGCAAAAAGGATTCCCATTATTGCGATGACCGCGAATGCCTTTGCCGAGGATGTACAGGCATCATTAGATGCCGGAATGAACGGGCATTTGTCAAAGCCAATTGAGATGGATGAGGTGATCAAAGCTATCGTACGAAATCTTCATCATTGTTGATTTTGCGTTCTCGGTGGAAGGAGATGGATGTTATGAAGAAAAGTAAAATTGCAGTATCGGCGATCATGGGTGTGGCTTTTATCTGGTTTACGACGCATTTTGGAGGCGGGTTTGCTTCGGGCGCTCAGCTGTACAGCTATTTTGGAAAATACGGTGGCTGGTGTGCTGTCTGATCGATTTTGGCATTGCCCGGTTTGGACTGCTCGCTCTGGTGCAGAAGGCGTATAGTTTTCTGGCATATCTGGAAATTCCTGTGATCCTGATACCATATATCATACATATGATCGTTACGAGATTTGATACAAGGGAAAAAAGCTGACCGGCTGACACAGGTGGAGGCAGAAACGCGCCGACAGAGAAAAATGAGTCAGCGATTCAAGTGGAGGAGTATGATGAGACTGGAAAATTATGAGATGCATCTGCCGAGCTATTCGATCGGGGATCAGTGCTATTCAAAGGTTGACACCTGTAAGTATCTGTGTATTGATGATGACAAGCCGCACTTTTTTGTGCGTCCGGTGATGCTTTTATGCCCTCACGAAATATCCGGTCATTGAAGAAAAGCATTTTCATGGTGAGGTGGTCATGAATCAGAAGGATGAACATTGACGAAGTCGTGAGGGAATATGGGGGGATATATTTATGCATGTTGAATTGACAAGACAAAGTGTCGTGATTAAATGTAATTTAGAGGCATCGATCATGACTGGGAACTATGAACTATATTATGCCGCCGGATTATTGGGTAAGCTCATGAACCGCGAGATACCCGCGGATATCCGTCCGGAAGCATTGCATGATCTCGTACATGGGTGGCTGGAGAGCTTTACGCCGGCAGACGGTCATGAAAAGCATCTCGCCCACATGCTGAAATATTACCATCCCGATCCCGATCGCTATGACGAGCAGATGGCAGAACTGCTGCAGATGGGTCTGCATGAGCAGCGCATGTGGGAGAGATTTTCCTGATTTTTGCAGACATAGTTGCGAAGCAACTACGTCGCCAGATCCAGTTGCTGAATGGTTCCGACACCGCCGTTTTCGTACAGGAACATGCCGGTCTGACGAACCATCGCATTCACTTCATTATGCATATTATTCATGGAAAACTGCGTATTCTGCGCACTGAGACAGATGGCACCGACACCTGCTTTTCCAAGCCCTACCAATTGGTCGTTTCCATTTGCGTCTTTGCTCCAGATGAGCAGTTTTTCAAAAATCTCGTCGGCTTCATCAATCCAGCCGTTTCCGTCATCATCATACTTTGCCAGATCGGCAAAACCGTTTCCGCTCAGAGCGCCGAACAGCTCACTTCCGTCATTGATCTGACCGTCACCGTTTTTATCCAGAGCAAGAAAACCGCTTCCGGCGCCGAGTCTTGAGATCGCTTCCTCGTGGCCGTCTGCGTCCAGATCAAAGAGAAATTTCTGATCTTTGACATCTGCGGCAGGTGCGTCCAGATTGATGACCAGCGGATCCATCAGGCGGGGTGTGCCGAAATCGATCGTTTCGGAAGCGTATTGTGTGAAAGAGCGGCTCATGGTCAGTTCCACATTGAAACTGATCTCCCGCCCGTCCGAGGTCTTTACGACACCGTCCGTTGAAAACGAAGTAGTCTCATTCTCCTCATAATAAAATTCTGAGGTGTATTGCCCGTCGGAGGGCTGTTCCAGACGGCTCATGTCGATGAGTGAGGAGCTTCCTGCGCGTGTGTCTTTCCCCAGCAGAAGATTCAGCAGATAATTCAAGGTCTGCTCCCGTATTTTGATCAGGTTCTGCAGGCTGTCCGAACGGCTGACCCGTTGAATGCCGTTGACATTCTGGCTGGATTTAAACCGGTCGTACAGATCGTCGGAAAAGCTACCCCCGTTTTGCCGGCTGCCGTAGATGGCATGTTCTGACTGCGCAGACGCAGTATGCCCCGTGGCAGATAAAGAATGTTTGCCCCAAGTCACCAATGACTGTGAGGATGCGGATCGGGAAGAAAACGACCGTCTCCCCGACATGTTGATATTGCTTGACTGAATAATCAAACGATCACTCCTTTGGAAGGATACCTGTCTATTTTGATTGTCTCCCTACAAAGCAAAATAAAAGAACCATAAAAAGATCCCGAAATATCCCTTTTCGAAATCCGTTTACCGTCCCTGGTTCATCCTTATTATTTTATTATCCGGATGTAATATGTATCGGAAGAACTGTGAAAAAGTTTAGCGCGGTCTGTATAATTCACTGCAAAACACGCACAATAGTATCAAACGATTATGGAATATCAGCTGCGTGCAGGAAGCGCCTGATATTTACTGACAGGGAGATGCGATATGATGAAAAATGATACATTGCCGCCGGAGAAACAGAGGCAGCAAAAGGAGTACAACGACTATGTCAAGCAGGTAACACCGACTTACAGTCTGTGGGGAAACATGGCAAAGGCATTCGTGGTGGGAGGCGTGATCTGCTGCATTGGTCAGGGAATCATCAACGCGGCGAAAGCCATGGGTGCTGATGAGGAGATGGCACCCATGTGGTGTACGCTGATTCTCGTGTTTTTAAGCGTGTTTCTGACCGGACTTAATATCTATCCTACATTTGCGAAATGGGG
>JALELN010000089.1 GCA_022771765.1 Lachnospiraceae bacterium
TCACATTCCCTGTTCACGCTATGAATGAGTTTCGCAATTACCTGCTTTCCGTTATTTCGCGGTCTTGCGTTTCTGTGTGCATGCAATGATAAATAGGACGATGATGCATAGAATCACCGCAACTTTACCATAGATGCCCGGACCGCCTGCTACGGCGGGCTCGGTCTCGGTAGCTGCTTTGGCTGCCGCACCGGCAAGACCGAAGTTATGTGAAATGGCAGCTCCGAAAAGCATTCCGAGGAAGGTTACTGCGCTGTCGCAGGAACCCTGACCGGTCAGAATCAGCTGGCGGAACGGACAGCCGCCTGCGAGTACAGCGGAAAAGCCTACTACATACAGTCCGCGGAATGCAGCTTCATCGCGCCTGCCATATCACGGACGAAGCAGGCGATACAGATTGCCATGTTGCCGGGATTCCCCAGTATTGCCAGCAGCATGGCGAGTAAGCCGAATACTGCTCCGGAAACAAACAGTTTCCACTTTTGATCAAATAATTTTGTCATAAGATACCTCCTTGATACCAATTCCCTCATTGGTTTTTTCTATGTTTTCAAACATGAGGAAAGTATAGCAATGAGCAGGGCATAAGTAAATGAAAAATTAGTCGATGAATCATTCCGTTTTCGAATCATGGCGTATTTTGAAGAAAAAATAAATCATAAGAGATTAGAATGGTAAAGGATGCTTTGAAATGTTATAATAATGATAAGTAAGTGTAAGGGAGGAAATAAAAATGAGTAGAATCGTTGTAGATGCCATCGGAGATGTATGTCCGCTTCCGGTCGTGAAGACTAAAAATGTGATCAAGGAGATGAAAAGCTCAGCGACGATAGAAATTCTTGTGGATAACGAGATTGCCGTACAAAATCTTACAAAGATGGCGAAGATCACCGGTTATCCGGTCAGCTCAAAGAAACTGGAAGAAAACAAATATCTGGTCAGCATGGATGTGATCATCAAAGAGGAAGGGCAGGAGGAAAAAGCTGAACAAGCAGAGGAACCGGCTGTCTGCATTCCGGATGCGCGAAGGGGTAACAAGGTGATCGTCATCAGTGCAAACCAGATGGGTGTGGGCAGCGAAGAACTTGGAAAAACACTGTTAAAGGGTTTTCTATATGCTGTCACACAGCAGGAGGAGCTTCCGGGCACGATGTTATTCTATAACAGCGGCGTGTATCTGACCTGTGAGGATTCCCCTGCGCTGGAGGATCTGAAGTCACTGGAAGCACAGGGCGTGAATATTATGAGTTGCGGAACCTGCCTGAATTATTATGGACTTACAGAGAAACTGAAGGTGGGCAGTGTTACCAATATGTATGATATTGTGGAGACGATGGAGAAAGCAGATCTGCTGATTAAGCCCTGCTAGAAAATAATCCGAATGACAATCCATCGGGTGATGCTGCCGGTCGTGACCGGGACGGTTGCACGGCAAAACACGATTGATACAAGCCTTGACGGGGCGTAATACAGACACTATGAAAGAAGAAATCCGCAGGAAACTGACAGAGTTCGCAAAGGATCATCAGAAGATCTCTTTTGCCCAGCTTCGGGATCTGCTGGGTACCGCCAGAAAGTCCGCAAAACCGATCATGGCGTGGCTGGACCGGGAGGGACTCACAAGCTGGTGTGGGAAAGAAACGGAGCGGACCATTCGGATATAGGAAATGTGACAATATGAAAACATTGTAATTGTGAGGCGGGGAAATGCCGCATGGAATCAACATAGATGCAGGAGGAAACGCAACATGGAAGACAAAATTCAATTTTGCAGGGGCGGCGGTTGTACGGCGAAGCTGGGACCGGGCATGCTGAACCGCGTGCTGGAATGTCTGCCGAAAGGTGAAAAAGATGAGAATCTTCTTATTGGTTATGACAGCCATGATGATGCAGCTGTTTATAAGGTAAATGATGAGCAGGCGATCGTCCAGACCCTGGATTTCTTTCCGCCCATGGTGGATGATCCGTATATTTTCGGGCAGATTGCGGCAACGAATGCCCTAAGTGATATCTATGCGATGGGCGGGCGTGTCCTGACGGCATTGAATATTGTCTGCTTCCCGGAAAAAATGGACTTGAATATACTGGGACAGATCATGATGGGAGGTGCAGAAAAAGTACAGGAGGCCGGGGGATCTCTGGCGGGCGGACATTCCATCGTGGATGAGAGTGTGAAATACGGACTTTCTGTGACCGGAATTATTCATCCGGATAAAATTCTGGCCAATAACGGCTGCAGGGAAGGGGATGTACTGATCCTGACGAAAAAACTGGGTGTGGGGCTGATCTGCACGGCAAACCGTGTGCAGGAAGCTTCTGCGCAGGACATGGAGGAAGCGATCGCGTCCATGACGACGCTGAATAAATACGCGGCTGAGATTCTGCATAGCCACACCGTACATGCCTGTACGGATGTGACGGGATTTGGTTTTTTAGGACATTTGCATGAGATGCTTGACGGCAGATGGTCCGCGGTCATCGAAAGCGGTGAGATTCCCTTTATGGAAGGTGCGTATCATGCGGCGGAGGAGTTTTATCTGACTGCGGCTGCCCAGAGAAACCGTAACCATGTGCAGGCGTATGTTTCCTTTGAAAAAATCCCCTTTGCCATGGAGGAGATCCTGTTTGACCCGCAGACGTCAGGCGGATTGCTGGCAGCCGTGGATGCCGGGGAAGCGGAGCAGATCGTGAAAGAACTGCAGGCCATCGGACTTCCGGCAAAAATCGTCGGGCGTGTGACGGAGACGGCGAAGAAAGAAATCATTGTTCGATAAGGGAGAGCTTATGTTATATCTGGATAACGCAGCCACAACGTTGCAAAAACCGCAGTGTGTCATAGATGCCATGGTAGCGGCTATGAGTCAGGCAGGAAATGCCGCCAGAGGTGTCAATTCCGCTTCTCTTTGTGCAGCCCGTATTGTCACGGAGGCAAGACAGGAGCTGGCGGAGTTTTTTGACTTTTCTGCTCCAAACCGTGTCTGTTTTACGAGCAATGCCACAGAAGCGTTAAATACCGCGATCAAAGGTTATTTCCGGCCGGGGGATCATGTGATTACCACAGCCATGGAGCACAATTCCGTGCTGCGTCCCTTGTTTTGTCTGCAGGATGAAGGAGATATACGGCTTTCTGTGGTGGAGGCAGATGAGAAGGGGCGGATCTCCTATGAGAAATTGGAACAGGAGATACAGGAGGATACAAGAGCGATCGTCATCCAGCATGCGTCCAATGTTACGGGAAATGTGATCGATCTGGAGCGGGTCGGAGCCATCTGCCGCAGAAAAAACATTGCGCTGATCGTCGATGCCGCGCAGACCGCAGGCTGTGTTCCGATTTCCATGAGAGAGATGAATATAGCGGTGCTCTGTTTTACCGGACACAAGGGACTGTTGGGCCCGCAGGGAACGGGCGGTCTGCTGGTGCGGGAGGATATTGATCTGCATCCGCTAAAAGAGGGCGGATCAGGAATCCATTCCTACGATCGCAGACAACCGGGGGACTACCCGGAGCATTTGGAAGCCGGAACGCTGAATACGCATGGAATCGCGGGATTGTCAGCGGCAGTGCGGTTTTTAAAAGAAAACGGAGTGGAAAAGATCGGAGATCATGAGAGGGCGCTTGCGCAGGCGTTTTATGAGCAGATCAGGGAGCTTTCGAATGTGAACGTATACGGAGATTTTAAAGGGGCGAGAACCAGTGTTGTTTCTATTAATATTGCGGGGTACGAATCCGGAGAAGTGGCGGATGAATTGATGGATCGGTTTGGGATCGCGACGCGCTCTGGCGCGCATTGTGCGCCGCTGGCTCATCGGGTGCTGGGAACGGTGGACACGGGAGCCGTGCGGTTCAGTTTTTCTTATTTTAATACAATGGAGGATGTAGATACGGCGGCAAGAGCGGTACGGATTCTGGCTACTGAGTGAAAAATCCCTCGTCTGCACGAAGGCAGGCGGGGGATTTTTGTCGTTCAATCCACATGCACGAAAGGCACGTGGTATACGATCTGATCACACCTTGGCAACGTATTCATAATCAAGGGGAACGACCTGTCCGGGTGATTCCA
>JALELN010000120.1 GCA_022771765.1 Lachnospiraceae bacterium
ATGCAGGCGCTTGTGTTATATTTGAAAAGCTTATGATTAACAAACACACAGACGGATCACAGTTCTGGTGCCGAAAGGTGGAGCGGTGGCGGGAGGTCTGTGGAAGAACAAACCAAATGGAGGTAAAAAAATGAGCGTAATTACAATGAAACAGTTACTGGAGGCAGGTGTTCATTTTGGACATCAGACAAGAAGATGGAACCCGAAAATGGCTCCCTACATCTACACCGAGCGCAATGGCATTTACATCATCGACTTACAGAAGTCTGTAGGAAAGGTAGATGAGGCTTACAATGCAGTGGCAGATATCGCTGCAAACGGTGGTACAATCCTTTTCGTAGGAACCAAGAAGCAGGCTCAGGATGCTATCAAGACTGAGGCAGAGCGTTGCGGAATGTTCTATGTAAACGAGAGATGGTTAGGCGGTATGCTGACCAACTTCAAGACCATCCAGAGCCGTATCAAGAGATTAAAAGATATCGAGCGCATGGAGGAGGATGGCACATTTGACGTACTTCCCAAGAAAGAAGTTATCGCGCTGAAAAAAGAGTTAGAGAAGCTTCAGAAGAACCTTGGTGGTATCAAGGAGATGAAGAAGATTCCGGATGCAATCTTTATCGTAGATCCCAAGAAGGAGCGTATCTGTGTACAGGAGGCTCATACATTAGGTATTCCTCTCATCGGTATCGCTGATACGAACTGCGATCCTGAGGAGTTAGATTATGTGATCCCCGGTAACGACGATGCAATTCGTGCCGTTAAGCTCATTGTTTCTAAGATGGCAGATGCTGTCATAGAGGCAAATCAGGGCGCAGCAGAGGATGCTGTTTACGAAGGCGAGGATGTCGCTGAGGAAGCAGTAGAGGCATAATTTCATTTATCGACGATAGATTTGGAGGAAAAAATCGATGGCTATTACAGCAGCAATGGTAAAAGAACTGCGTGAGATGACCGGCGCAGGTATGATGGATTGTAAGAAAGCATTAAATGAGACCAACGGAAATATGGATGAGGCTGTAGAGTTCTTAAGAAAAAACGGACAGGCTAAGGCTGAGAAGAAAGCAAGCCGCATCGCAGCAGAAGGTCTTTGTACAGTAGCAGTAGAAGGTGACAATACAGCAGCAGTTGTAGAAGTAAACTCTGAGACTGACTTCGTTGCAAAGAATGAGACTTTCCAGACATTCGTAGCTTCTGTTGCAAAGCAGGCCGTTGTGTCAAACGCTGCAGATATGGATGCTTTTATGGCAGAGCAGTGGATTGAGGATGGTTCCAAGACTGTTTCTGAAGCACTGGTAGAGAAGGTTGCAGTAATTGGTGAGAATTTAAAGATTCGTCGTTTTGAGAAGGTTACAGAGCCGAACGGATGTGTTGTTACCTATGTACACGGTGGTGGAAGAATCGGCGTTATCGTTGACGCTGAGACCTCTGTTGTTAATGATCAGGTAAAAGAAGGCTTAAAGAATATCGCAATGCAGATTGCGGCTTTATCTCCCAAGTATGTATCCCGTGATGAGGTCAGCGCTGATTATATCGCACATGAGAAAGAGATCTTACTGGCTCAGATCATGAACGATCCGAAGGAGTCTCAGAAGCCTGAGAAGGTGATCAATGGTATGATCGAGGGCCGTGTCAGCAAAGAGTTAAAGGAGATCTGCTTAGTAGATCAGGTTTACGTAAAGGCTGAGGATGGAAAGCAGTCTGTTGGTAAATATCTCGAGCAGCTTTCTAAGGAAGTTGGTGCAACGATCAAGGTAAAGAAGTTTGTTCGTTTCGAGACCGGTGAGGGACTTGAGAAGAAGAACGAGGACTTCGCTGCAGAGGTTGCTGCACAGATGGCAGGCAACTAATCGATTTAAGAACGATAATAAAGGAAACCCCGGAAATTTTCAATCACAGATCAGTGTGAACTGAATGTTTCCGGGGTCTTTTTGTGTAAAGAAAATCTTTTAAGTTGTTCCAAGAGTCATTCTCGCTATTTTTTTGTCCCTGTGTGTATATGTGAAAAGGAAAAGATATATTGAATTGCAGATTGACATTCTCAAAAATGATAATATAATAATAATTCATGTTTATTATAGAGGAGTTGACATATTTATGAAGATCGAGCGGGTAACAACAGCGGATGCGGAAGTGTTGCTTTCCATCTATGCGCCGTATGTTCGTGAAACAGCAGTCTCTTTTGAATATGAAGTGCCTTCACTAGCTGAATTTCAGGAACGAATACGAACAATATCTGCGTCTTTACCGTACATCAAAGTAGTAGAGGAAAGCGAAATCCTCGGTTATGCCTATGCCGGTAAATTTAAAAACAGGAAAGCATACGACTGGTCGGTAGAGACGACTGTTTATGTAAGACAAGACGCAAGAAGAACCGGAGTCGGACACTTGCTTTATGATACGTTGGAGGATTCTTTGCGGCGGATCGGCGTGTTGAATATGAACGCTTGTATCGCGGTCCCGCAAGGAGACGACAAACATCTCACCAATGACAGTTATCATTTTCATGAAAGAATGGGATTTCAGCTTGTAGGAAGATTTCATAATAGCGGATTTAAATTCGATACCTGGTATGACATGATCTGGATGGAGAAAATGATCGGGGAACACAGCAAATGTTCACCGGTTGTGAAATACGGTGAATGGACGATCTAAGGAGGCATGGGATGAAGAAATATATGTTGCCGGTCGCGATGCTGGCGATATTTGAGACGATAGCAGTTACATTATGGCTGACAAAGGATAATCTGTTTTATCTCTTCAACTTCAGTTATATCGGCATAGCCATTTCATTGGGTATTTTTCTGTTCGTCAGGAATTATAAACATACAAGACGCTTGACACAGCTTCTGGTTGGGCTGTATATGCTGGTTTATCTGGGACTGCTTTGCAACGAGAACATGCAGATCGAGGGGTTTTGGTACTATCTCTTTGCCGGAGTCTTTGAAGCGGCAACCATCCATTATGCAGTTGCAAAAATATTTGGACCTCTGATATTTGGAAGAGGCTGGTGTGGGTACGCCTGCTGGACAGCGATGGTACTTGATCTTCTCCCCTACAAAATACCAAAGAACCCCCGAAAGAAAATCGGATGGATCAGGTATATCACCTTTTCAGCGTCATTGATCTTTGTGGCAGCGCTCTTTCTGGCTCATGTGGGTAATATGGAAAGAATCATGTTCTGGGCGTTTGTGATAGGGAACTTACTGTATTATACGGCCGGTATCGGACTGGCATTCCTTTTTAAAGACAACCGGGCTTTCTGCAAATACATATGTCCGATCACTGTATTTCTAAAACCCATGAGTTATTTTTCATTGCTGCGTATTACATGTGACAAAGAAAAATGTGTCTCGTGCGGCAAATGCAGACAGGTATGCCCAATGGAAGTAGATGTGACTGACAATTCAAGGACGCGGGAGAACGGAACGGAATGTATTCTCTGCTTTGAGTGTGTAAAGTGTTGTCCAAAGGATGCGTTGTAGACATATATATAAGAATAATGATATCAGTTTCATAAAGAAACAGATCATCTTGCGATTTGTGGTGAAAGAGGTGAAGACGGTGCTGAGTGATATTCCGACACCGAGTCTGTACCGGCACATTAAAATTCTGGCTGAACACGCGGTCATTGTTGTGGCAGAAGAAAACCGGGTTCGCGGGACTGTAGAGAGCGTGTATCAACTCAATCCCAAGGGGCTTGCTGTGGAGGATGATGGTGGATTGGCGATACAGACATCGCTCATGAGTATCGGAGCTTCTTTTGCAAAATATTTTGCGGGTGAAGATCCGGATCCGAGAGAAGATATGCTCTCGCTGACAAGTTGTACCTTGATGCTGACAGATGAAGAATTTAAAACATTCCTGACAGAGATCAATGCGCTTGCAATGAAATAATCGTATTTGTGCTGCTTGCAAGGTATGTATGGAAACAAAATGGTATTGGCGATGGAAGGGCGGTATCAGCACTCCTTGACATTTTTCTGGCAGACAGATATACTGACTTAAGAGCAAAGGTGCTTCTGCCCGTATGGACAGAGCGCCTTTTTCGCTTCATTATAAAGTCTATGACAACGAAAAAACGCGGAGGCAGAACATGAATTTACTGGACATTGTGGGACCTGTGATGGTAGGCCCTTCCAGCTCGCATACAGCGGGAGCGGTGAAGATTGGGTTGATATCGAGAAAGCTGATGGGGGAGAAAATAACAAATGCGGATATTTATTTTCACGGATCATTTCTTTCTACGGGAAAGGGACATGGAACGGATCGGGCGATTCTTGCAGGTCTGCTGGGTTACGGAGTTGATGATCCGGTGATCCCGCATAGCTTTGAGGCGGCAGAAAAGGAGGGACTTCACTACTCAATAAAGGGGATCGATCTGGGAGAAGTACATCCGAATTCTGTGAAAATGCTTCTGACCGGAACATCCGGAAAAGAACTGGAAATCGTCGCGGCATCAATTGGCGGTGGTCGGATCCAGATCTGTGAACTGGATGGACTGACGGCAAACTTCAGCGGAGATTATCCGACATTGATTGTACATAATGTTGATCAACCGGGGCATGTGACGGAAGTCACATCCATGCTGGCACATAAATCCGTGAATATAGCGACCATGCAGCTCTACCGAAAAAGCAGGGGTGGAGATGCAGTCATGGTCATTGAGTGTGATCAGGAGGTGCCTGTGGAGGCGATCCGGTGGCTTGCACATTTGGAGGGCATAGTAAAGGTAACATATCTGAGTATAGCGGGAGAATGAACTTATGTATGAATCATTGAAACAATTATGTATAGAAGAAGAGACGAAGGGGATTCCTTTTTGGCAGCTGGTACAGATGGAGGACTGTAAGGAGTTGCAAAAAACGCCGGAGCAATCCGCCAGAGAAATGATGACGATCTATCAGGCGATGCGTGCATCTTTCGAGGAATATGAAGACGAACTGCAATCTGCCAGCGGACTGGTAGGCGGAGCGGGAGCGATGATTTACAGGAGACGAACGGAAGGAGCTCTGTTATGTGGCGATTTTATCGGCTGTGTCATGGAGAAAGCATTAAAGATCAGTGAGTCCAATGCATGTATGAAACGAATCGTAGCTGCACCGACTGCCGGTTCCTGTGGCGTGGTTCCAGCGGTATTTTTGAGCATTCAGGATCAGCGAAATCTTTCAGATGAACAGATGGTGGAAGGTTTATATGTGGCTGGAGGAATTGGCGGTGTTATTGCAGCCAGAGCGTCTCTGTCCGGAGCAGCAGGCGGGTGTCAGGCAGAGATCGGAGCTGCATCTGCAATGGCAGCCGGTGGTCTTGTTTATTTACAGGGAGGAAATGCCAATGACATTTCCAATGCAGCGGCGCTGGCACTTAAAAGCCTGCTTGGACTTGCCTGCGATCCGGTGGCGGGTCTGGTGGAGGTGCCGTGTGTGAAGCGAAATGTACTGGGTGCCGTCAATGCAGTGACTGCAGCGGATATGACACTTGCGGGGATTGTCAGCAGGATTCCGGCAGATGAGGTATTTGATGCCATGCATAATATAGGCAAACATATGGATGAAGAAATCCGTGAGACTGCAAAAGGTGGTCTGGCAACGACACCGACCGGTATGCAGTTCAGTGAGAAAATTGCCATGTGCTAAGTTACGCCACGATTTTTAACAAAATTTCTTCCTTTGTGTTAAGAACAGATGGTGGTCATACGTACCTCAATCGAGTATAATATGTTAAAAATCATTGCAAAGGTGGGAAATGTATGAGAAAACATTATGTTGACAATATCCGGTGGATCACGGTGGTCCTTGTGGTGCTGTATCATGTGATTTACATGTATAACAGTGTATTGACGGCAGGGGTGGTCGGTCCGTTCCGGGAGGTGCAGTATCAGGATGCCATCCAGTATGTTCTGTATCCGTGGTTTATGGTGATTTTGTTTATTGTGTCCGGCATGAGTTCCAGATATTATCTGGAACAGCACACGATTCGGGAGTTTATCGCGTCCAGGACAAGGAAACTGCTCGTGCCGTCTACCATCGGTCTGTTTGTGTTTCACTGGATGCTCGGATATCTGAATATGGCATTTTCTGGTGCGGTCGAGACTATGCCGGCAGGAACGCCAAAGATTGTGCTGTATTTTATGACAGTAATGTCAGGAACAGGAGTTCTGTGGTACATACAGATGTTATGGATCTTTTCTGTTGGTCTGGCGCTGATCCGAAAATACGAAAAGGGGAAGCTGTATCAGTTTTGTGAAAAGGTGAATCCGCTCATACTGATCGCCCTGGGAGTGCCAGTGTGGGCTTTTGCACAGATATTGAATGCTCCGGTGATCGCTGTATACCGGTTTGGTATATATGGCTTTTGCTTTTTGCTGGGTTATTTTGTGTTTGCGCATGAGAACGTTGTGGAGCGCTTGAGCAAATACTGGCACATACTCGCTGTTGCGGCGGTGATTCTGGCCGGTGGATATGTATATTATTATTTCGGAGAAAACTATGCGGAGGCTCCCGTTGTGAACAGCCCGTTTTCCATTGCCTATGGATGGATCGCGATACTTGCGATCTTTGCGTGTATGAAGTGCTGGGGAGATCGGACAAATGCGTTTGCAGATTGGATGACAAAGAAGAGCTTCGGTTTGTATGTGTTTCACTATCTGGCACTGGCAGCGGCAGCATATTTTATAAACAGATACACATCGCTGTCAGCACTGCCGTCTTATCTGATCAGCGGTGTGGCAGCTTTTGCCGGAGGTTTTCTGCTATATGAAGTAGTATCAAGAATACCGTTGCTTCGCTGGTGTGTACTTGGTATCAAAAAGAAGGAAAAACATGTTTCACAATAATCTGATACAATTGAGAAAACTGAATCATATGTCACAGGAGGAGCTGGCGGAGAAAATCGGTGTTTCCAGACAGACATTGTCTAAATGGGAAACAGGGGAATCCCTGCCGGATATCGAAAAGTGCAAAATGCTGGCAGAACTGTTCGGTGTGACGCTGGATGATCTGGTAAAATATGAGAGCAGGGAATATTATGGTCTTGGAGTGCCGCCGAAGGGGAAGCATGTCTTTGGTCTGGTCACCGTGGGAGAAAAAGGTCAGATTGTCATTCCGGCAAAGGCGCGAAAAGTGTTCGATATCAAGGCGGGCGATCAGCTGATCGTGCTGGGGGATGAGGAGCAGGGAATCGCGATCGTGAAGGGCGAAGATATCTTTCCGGGATAGATCGGAGGAAAGGTATTCTCTACCATAAAATGGCTGTTAACAATTCGTCTGTTGTTGTCGATATATCTAATATATGAGACCAGCGTTTTTTGTAAATGACAGAAAGCGCAAAAACAGCTCCGCGTGCGAAGGGAATTGCACGCGAACAGCAATGTCAAGGAGGATATGAATATGGGCACAACAGTTGGAGCAACAGATGTGACAGGCACTTCGGCCACTTCCTATGCGGAAAGTGCACAGAAGAAGAGCAAGGTAAATGGAAAAACAATCGGTGAGCCGCAGCTTTCAGAAAAAGGCGCAAAGTATTATGAGCAGCTGAAAGCAAAGTATGGAAACTATGATTTTATTCTGGTCAGTAAGGATCAGAAGGAAAATGCGCAAGCAAATGCCGCGCAGTATGCCAACAAGAATAAGACCGTCGTATTGATTGATGAGGAAAAGATCGAGAAGATGGCAACAGATGCTGACTATCGCAAGAAATATGAGAATATTTTAAGCGGAGCGCAGTCACAGATCGAGCAGCTGGCAAAAAGCCTCGGTAATACCGTGGGTGTGAAGGGCTTCGGTATCAAGGTCAATGATAATGGAGCGTCTTCTTTCTTTGCGGCGGTGGACAAAAATGCCGCGGCAAACGCAAAGGCACAGCAGAAGCGTCTGGAGAAAAAAACAGCCGAGAAGAAAGAGGCAAAGAAGAAGGCCGCAAAAGAAGAAAATGAGGAGCGATTAGAAAAACTCCGCGAAAAGAGCCGGGGAGAGAAGGCGGATAAGGCAGATCAGTCAGAGCGGGCGGACAGGGGATCACAGAACGAGGATATAGAGATTGTATCTGCGAACTCCATTGAGGAACTGATTCAAAAGGTTCAGGATGTCACCTATGCTTCTATGAGTGACAATGTGATGACAGAGGCCGAACTGGCAGTTGGCGGTCATATAGATTTTAAGGGATGATGAGATTTGTGACAAGCCCCTGACACAGGATGTCGGGGCTTGTTTTTTTGAGGAAATTGTCAGATAATTACAAATTTTTTTTTGAAAATTCAAACACAATATTTTCGGAAAGTATGGTAGAATGTATGTATTCAACTAGGAGTATGAATTTTATGAGTAACACAAATAAAAAACAGAACACCCCGCAGGGGTTGAAGGAACAGCGTGCGCGCAGGCAGAGGATTAACCGGATCAAGATGGGTATTATTCTTTTTTTAGTGCTCTGGATGGTGGCCTGTATGGCCTGTAATGTGTTTTTGATGATTCGAGTGTCTTCCCTGCAGAATCAGATCGGTATTTTAGCTGAGAAGATGCTTGAGAGTACGCAGGTTAAGGTGGAGACAAACGCTCCGGCACCCGAGACAGATGGCGATTATATGACCTATGAGGGACAGGAGGAGATCCCGGATGAGGCTGGGGCAAAGGATGAAACTGTTCCGAATAAAGATGTGCGTGACTGTATTGCATTAGAGGATAATCTGCGTAAGGAAGATGATCCGATGACGGTGTATCTGACCTTTGACGATGGTCCCAGTGAGAATACGTCGGAAATATTAGAGATATTAAAGAAGCATGGTGTCAAGGCTACTTTTTTTGTTACCGGAAAAGAAGGCGATGAGGCGAAGGAGTGGTATCAGCAGATTGTTGCGGATGGTCATACCCTTGGCATGCATTCTTATTCTCATAAGTACAGTACAATTTATGAGTCGGTGGATGCTTTTTCTGCTGATTTTACCAGTCTGCACGACTATCTGGAAGAAACGACAGGTGTAGACTGCAGGTTTTATCGTTTTCCCGGCGGCAGCTCAAATCAGGTGAGCAATACAGATATGAATGAGTTCATTGATTATCTGGGTGCGCAGGGAATGATTTATTATGACTGGAATGTTGTATGTGGGGATGCAACTTCTCAGATATATACCGCGGATGAACTGGTGCAGAATGTGATGACAGATGTTGTGAAATATAAGTATTCTGTCGTTTTAATGCATGATGCAGCCGAAAAGGATTCTACCGTGGAGGCATTAGAAAAAATACTGCAGAAGCTGGAAAAAATGGATGCGCAGATTCTTCCGATTACGGAGGATGCGCCGGTGATTCACCATAATCTCAGCTAGCAGGAAATTAAATTAATACGGAGGATAAGTATGGGATTTTTCAAAGACTTTAAGGATGATTTTTCTCAGGCATTGAATGAGCTTTTACCTGGCGATGATTTTACTGAAGAAGAGGATATTCAGGTAAACACGCTAGATAATGAGTTGGATGTTGAACAGGAATTATCCAAATTAGATGGTCTGCTTGAACAGGTAGAGAAGAAAACGAGTCAGCCGGTACATGTATCTGTAGAACCGGAACCGGAACTTCCCCCGCTGGATGAAGTTGAGGAGGAACTGATGGAGGAACCCGCTGCTGTGACTACAGCTGAACCGGAAAAGGAAATGGAGATTTTGAGTGAAACGCAAGTTTTGACTGAGGGTGAGACGAAAGCTGATGTGAAGCCAGAACCGGAGGCAGAGGTTGAGCCGGTCATTGAGCATGAACCTATAATTGAACCTAAGGCTGAAACTGAGCATAAGGTAGAAGTAAAACCTGCAGTTGAACCTCAGGTGGAATCTGAGCTTACAGCTGAGCCTGAGCCTATCGTTCAACCTACACCAGCAGTTCAACCTGAACCTGAGGTTAAAGCTGAACCTGAACATCATTTTAACACAGAAGAGAAGATAGATACCATGAAGGAGGAAAAAATAATGGATACAATTGATACAACAGTAACAGCAGCAGCTGAAGCAGCTGCAGAGGTAACAGAAGAGACTGCAGCACCGGTAGCTGCAAATAATGAGGTGACAGATGAGGTTTCTGTAATTACCGCAGGTACAAGCATTAAAGGTAATATGGAGACAACCGGTTCCTTTGAGATTGAGGGCCGGATCGAAGGTGACATTAAGTGTAACGGCAAGCTGACCGTGATAGGTTCCGTGGTTGGAAACAGTGCTTCTTCCGAGTTCTTTGCAGATGCGGCACATATTGAGGGTGAGGTTGTAAGTTCCGGTACCGTAAAGGTTGGTCTTGGATCTGTAATTATCGGAAATATCACCGCTACATCAGCAGTGATCGCAGGTGCCGTAAAGGGTGATATTGATGTGCAGGGACCTGTTGTCGTAGATACATCCGCGGTGATTATGGGTAACATTAAGTCACGTTCTGTGCAGATTAACAATGGAGCGGTTATCGAGGGCTTCTGCTCACAGTGCTATTCTGATGTGGATGTTGAAAGCCTTTTTGCAAAGAATAAGTAAAACATATCAATCAACAAACAGACTGGCAGGGGGATTAGACCAAATGAAGCGAATCCTTTTAAAATTGAGTGGAGAAGCAATTTCCGGAAGCAAGGGCTTTGGATTTGACGAGGCGACCGTCATTGGTGTTGCAAAACAGGTAAAACAGATTGTGGACGCAGGTGTGGAGGTCGGCATTGTGATTGGCGGCGGCAATTTCTGGCGCGGGCGTACCAGTAACACGATTGATCGCACGAAGGCAGATCAGATCGGTATGCTGGCAACGGTGATGAATTGTATCTATGTCTCAGAGATCTTTCGTTCCGAAGGTATGATGACGAACGTTCTGACACCATTTGAGTGTGGCAGCTTTACAAAGTTGTTTTCCAAGGATCGTGCAAATAAATATTTTGCAAAGGGAATGGTAGTCTTTTTTGCAGGCGGTACCGGTCATCCGTATTTTTCCACAGATACCGGAACAACGTTGCGCGCGATCGAGATTGAGGCAGACGGCATCTATCTGGCAAAGGCAATTGACGGTGTTTATGACAGTGACCCGAAGGTGAATCCGAATGCAAAGAAATATGATACCATCTCCATCGAGGATGTGATCGAGAAAAAACTTGCGGTGGTAGATATGACTGCATCTGTCATGTGTATGGAAAACCATATGCCGATGTATGTATTTGCGTTGAATGAAGAGAATAGTATCGTAAATGCAGTGAACGGCAAATTTAACGGAACAATCGTTACCGTTTAATTCATTAGATTAGGAGGGTAATTACTATGGATGAGAGATTAAACATCTACGAGGAAAAAATGAAAAAGACCATGAATAATCTGGCTGAGGAGTATGGCGGAATCCGTGCAGGCCGCGCAAATCCGCATGTACTGGATAAGCTTCGTGTAGATTACTACGGTACTCCGACACCGATTCAGCAGGTGGCAAACGTGAATGTACCGGAGCCTCGCATGATCCAGATCCAGCCATGGGAGGCATCTATGGTAAAGGAGATTGAGAAGGCGATTATGACTTCAGATCTCGGTATCAATCCCACAAATGATGGTAAGCTGATTCGCCTCGTATTTCCAGAACTGACAGAGGAGCGCCGCAAGGAGTTGGCAAAGGATGTAAAGAAAAAAGGCGAGAACGCGAAAGTTGCCATTCGCAACATTCGCCGTGATGGTAATGATGCGTTTAAGAAGCTCTCAAAGAGTGAGGATATCTCTGAGGATGAGATTAAAGACCTTGAGGATTCACTGCAGAAGCTTACAGATAAGTATATCGCCAATGTGGACAAAGCAGTTGAGGAAAAGACAAAAGAGATCCTTACCGTATAAAATAAACAGAAAGTGGGGCATGCTTATGCAGTGCCTCATTTTTTAAAGGAGGAATATTTTGATGAGCGTGCCGCAGCATATTGCAATTATTATGGATGGTAACGGGAGATGGGCAAAAAAAAGAGGTCTGCCCCGGAATGCCGGACATACAGCAGGCGCTAAAAATGTAGAAAATGTTTGTCTGGCGGCGAAAAAGCTGGGCGTGAAATATTTGACGCTTTATGCTTTTTCAACAGAAAACTGGAGTCGCCCTGATTCGGAAGTTAAGGCGCTGATGAAGCTTTTGGCCGGTTATTTGGATAAGTGTGTAAAGACTGCCCATGAACATAAGATGCATATTCGGGTGATCGGAGATATCAGTCGTCTGGAACCGAAATTTCAGCAGCAGATCATAGAAGCCGAGCGTGTTTCATCCGTTTACGAGGATTTGAATCTGACAATTGCTATTAATTATGGCAGCCGTGATGAGATGTTGCGTGCGATGAGAAACGTTTGCGAGGATGTCAAGGCTGGCAGACTGCAGCCGGAGGAACTCACGGAGGAGATGTTTGACAGCTATCTTGATACGAAGGATCTTCCCGATCCGGATCTGCTCATCCGCACCAGCGGAGAACAAAGGCTGTCCAACTATTTGTTGTGGCAGCTTGCTTATAGTGAGTTTTACTTTACGGATGTGTCGTGGCCGGAGTTCGATGAACAGGAACTGAAAAAAGCGATCGATGCCTATGAAAATCGCGATCGGCGTTATGGGGGCATCAAGGAGGAATAATTATGTTTCGAACAAGATTGATCAGCGGAATTGTGCTTGTCATTCTGGCTCTCGTGTTTCTTATAAACGGAGGGTGGCTGTTGTGGGGTGTTTCATTGATTCTTTCGCTCATTGGATTAATGGAACTTTACCGGGTATTTCAGATTCATAAGACAGGACTTGGATGGACCGGATACGCACTGACGGTTGTTTACTATGTGCTTCTGGCTGCATCAACTGTATTTGGCGTGCCGATCAACTGGCTGTTGTATGTGATGATTGTCATGATGGTCTTTTTGCTGATCATGGTTCATCAATATCCAAAGTTTCACAGCAGTCAGATCATGCAGGCAGTTTTTGGTGTTCTCTATGTGGGGGTGATGTTTTCATTCCTGTATCAGACGAGAATACTGCCCAATGGTACATACACCGTATGGTTGATTTTTATCTCTTCATGGGGATGTGACACCTGTGCATATTGTGTCGGCAAGTTACTTGGAAAGCATAAGATGTCACCAATTCTCTCTCCGAAGAAATCTGTGGAGGGTGCTGTAGGAGGTGTGGCCGGCACAATGTTGCTGACCTATATCTATGCACGCGTTTTTGCAACCCAGATGAATATCACGCATATGCAGGTATGTATACTGACAATGATCAGTGCGGCAGGGGCTTTGATCTCTATGGTAGGAGATTTGACGGCATCTGCAATTAAGCGAAATTATGATGTGAAGGATTACGGGAAACTGATTCCAGGACACGGTGGTGTCCTGGACCGGTTTGATTCTGTTATTTTTACGGCTCCGGTGATCTATTTCCTTGCGTATTATTTCATGTGATGGTTTTGTATAAAAAAGAAGGAAAATAGCGATGAAAAAAATAGCAATACTTGGTTCTACCGGTTCTATCGGTACACAGACACTGGATATCGTGCGCGCGCAGGGTGACCTGCAGGTGACTGCAATGGCTGCCGGACACAATATTGATCTGTTTGAACAGCAGATTCGTGAGTTTATGCCAAAAAACGTGGCACTCTGGGAGGAAAAGGACGCTCTGGATTTGAAAGCACGTGTGGCGGATCTCGGAGTGAAGGTACATTATGGCATGGAGGGGCTGATGGAGATCGCTGCAGATCCGGACAGTGAGATACTGGTGACGGCAATTGTCGGGATGCTTGGACTTCGTCCGACTGTGGCGGCGATTCAATCCGGTAAAAATATCGCATTGGCGAATAAAGAGACACTCGTGACGGCGGGGCATCTGATCATGCCGATGGCAAAGGAATATGATGTGCAGATTCTTCCGGTTGACAGTGAACATTCTGCAATTTTTCAGGCATTAAACGGAGAGCATCCCAATAAGATAGATAAGATACTGCTGACCGCTTCCGGCGGGCCTTTCCGGGGTAAAACGCGGGAGGAACTGGCAAGTGTGACATTGGAGGATGCACTCAAGCATCCGAACTGGTCAATGGGAAGAAAGATCACGGTGGATTCCTCTACGATGGTCAACAAGGGGCTTGAGGTGATGGAGGCAAAGTGGCTGTTTGGAGTGGATCTGGATCAGATCGAGGTGGTTGTACAGCCCCAGAGTGTGATTCATTCAATGGTACAGTATGAGGATGGAAGTATCATCGCGCAGCTCGGGACACCTGATATGCGTCTGCCAATTCAGTATGCGCTCTATTATCCGAAACGAAGGCCCCTTGCCGGCAAACGGCTGGATTTTGGAGCCCTCGGCTCGATTACATTTGAGAAGCCGGATCTGAAGACCTTTCGCGGATTGGCGCTGGCATATGAGGCGATGCGCGTGGGTGGCAACGTTCCGACTATTTTCAATGCGGCAAATGAGGCTGCTGTGGCATTATTTTTAGATCAAAAGATCTCTTATCTACAGATCACGGAGATCATAGAAGACTGCATGAAAAACTGTGCATTCATTGAGAATCCGAAACTTGAGGAGATTCTCGATACGGAGACGCAGGTGAGAGAAAGAGTAGAGAGCAGGTGGTAATTTGAATATCGTAATTGCAATTATTTTATTTAGTCTGATTATTTTATTTCATGAGCTGGGACATTTTTTGCTGGCGAAGCTCAACGGCGTACAGGTAAATGAATTTTGTCTGGGACTGGGGCCGACAATTGTCGGCTTTCACAAAGGCGAGACCTTTTATTCGCTGAAGCTGCTGCCCTTTGGCGGTGCCTGCATGATGGAGGGCGAGGACGAGGAGAGTGATTCCAGCCGGGCATTCGGTAAAAAGGGTGTCTGGCAGCGCTTTTCGATCGTGTTTGCAGGCCCGTTATTTAACTTTATTCTGGCATGGATACTCTCGCTGGTGATCCTTGGTTCCGTCGGTATTGACGATCCGACCATCTATCAGGTAGAGCCCGGTTCACCGGCGGCAGAGGCAGGAATTCAGGACGGAGATACGATCTTAAAACTGGGAAATAAAAATATTCATTTTTACCGGGAAATCAGTGTATATACTTATTTCCACAATGGAGAAAGGACAGATGTGCTGTGGGAGCATGACGGCGAGAAATTCGCAGGTTCCGTTACACCGCGTTATGATGAGGAGAGCGGCCGCTATCTGTTCGGGTTTCAGGGAAGTTATGGCAGACAAAAGGCAAGTCCGCTTCGCGTCATGCAGTACAGCTTTTATGAGATGAAATACTGGATCTCAACAACACTGCAAAGTCTCGGAAAGCTTGTTACCGGTCAGCTCAATATGAATGATCTGTCCGGACCTGTCGGAATCGTGAAAACGATCGGCGATACCTATACGGCGAGCCGCCCGGACGGTATCTTTTATGTTTTTATCAATATGATCAACATGGCAATTTTGTTATCGGCAAACCTGGGTGTTATGAATCTGCTGCCGCTTCCGGCACTCGATGGGGGACGTCTGGTATTTTTTATCATTGAGGCGATCCGGGGCAAACGGATCGATCCGCAGAAAGAGGGAATGGTGCACTATGTCGGACTGATCGTGCTCATGGTGCTCATGGTTGTGATTATGGGAAACGATATCCGAAAATTGTTTATGTAACAGGTGGTCGTGGCAGAGATTTGCCAGGGGCAGTCTGTATGAGGAGAAAGTCAGATGAAAGATCAGATGAGAAATAAAACAAAGACAGTACAGATCGGAGACCGCGTGATCGGAGGGGGCAATCCGATCCTGATTCAGTCCATGACAAATACGAAGACACAGGACGTGGAGGCTACGGTTGCGCAGATCAGGGAACTGACAAAGGCGGGCTGTGAGATTATCCGTTGTGCGGTTCCTGATATGGAGGCGGCAAAGGCGCTGGCAGAGATCAAAAAACAGATCGATATTCCGCTGGTTGCGGATATTCATTTTGACTACAAGCTGGCGATTGCCGCGATGGAAAATGGTGCCGATAAGATACGCATTAATCCTGGAAATATCGGGAGCAGTGAACGTGTGCGCGCGGTAGTGGACTGTGCGAAGGAACGAAATATTCCGATTCGCGTTGGTGTCAACAGCGGATCTCTTGAAAAAACGTTGCTGGAAAAATACGGTGGTGTAACCGCAGAGGCACTGGTGGAGAGCGCACTGGACAAGGTGAAGCTGATCGAGGACATGGGCTATGACAATCTGGTAATTAGCATCAAATCTTCAGATGTCATGATGTGTGTGCGTGCCCATGAACTGATCGCTTCTCAGACCGATCATCCGTTGCATGTAGGAATCACGGAAGCAGGCACGATCACAAGAGGCAATATCAAGTCGGCTGTCGGTCTGGGGCTTATTCTCGGACAGGGCATCGGAGATACGATCCGTGTTTCATTGACCGGAGCACCGATTGAGGAAATTAAGTCCGCAAAGCTGATTTTAAAGACGCTGGGACTTCGCAGCGGCGGTATAGAGGTCGTTTCCTGTCCGACCTGCGGACGGACCCGGATCGACCTGATCTCACTGGCGGGGAAAGTGGAAAATCTGGTTGAGCAGTATCCGCTGGATATTAAAGTGGCAGTCATGGGATGTGTGGTAAACGGTCCCGGCGAGGCACGGGAGGCAGATCTCGGTGTGGCAGGCGGTATTGGTGAGGGACTTCTCATCAAGCGTGGCGAGATCATAAAAAAGGTTCCTGAGGAGGAATTACTTGATGCATTACGTGAGGAACTGGAGCATTGGGGAGAGTAAATAAAAATGGCAAAGTCATTTTTTGACGTTTTTCCGACGCTGGATGTACCAGCCGAGATTCATCAACTGCTTGGTGAGGTGGAGGTAGAGAAGGTCAGCACCAACCAGGCAAAGGATGTCTATCGGATTTATCTGTTCAGCGCAAGACTGATTCCAAAAAAATACATTTTTCAGCTGGAGCGTGACATTCGTCAGCAGATTTTTCGCGGGAAAGATTTGAAAATAAAAATCCGTGAGCGTTACCGGCTTTCTGCGCAGTATACGGCAAAAAAACTGCTGGATGTGTATGACGACAGTATCCGGATGGAGCTGAAGGAATATTCTGTTCTTTTATATAATCTGTACCGTTCCGCGAAGCTGGAATTTACGGATGAGGAACATTTGCTTCTGCATTTGCCCAAGAGTGTGCTTGCTCAGGAGCGCGGTGAAGAATTAATTGATATTTTAGAGAAAATATTCTGCGAGCGCTGTGGGCTGACACTCATTGCAGATATTCATTTTGAACCGGTGAAGGAGAACAAATACAAGGAGGATTCGGACAAGCGGATGGAACTGCAGATTCATCAAATTGTGGCGAATTCTTCTTTTGGCGCTAAAGCAGAGCGGGAGGATGGCAGTCTGATGGTGATGGACGATATGCCTTCTTCTGATGCGCAGCCGCAAGAGGAAGAGAAAAAGCAGACATCTTCTAAGAAAGAGTTCGTGCAGGAAGCACCTGTGGCAAAAAAGGAGCGTCCTATGCCGCCGTCAAAAAAGAATTTTTCCGGAAATTCTTCTCATGGAAAAGGTGGCTTTGGCGGTGGATTTACCCGTAAAAAATCTGATAATCCCGACGTGCTTTACGGACGGGATTTTGATGAAGAAGAGATACCGATCGTCCAGATTCAGGGCGAGATCGGTGATGTGGTTATCAAGGGTAAAATCGTTGCCACGGACGAGCGGGAGATACGCGGTGAAAAAACGATTCTCTTTCTGACTGTGACGGATTTTACAGATACAATGGTCATCAAGATATTCACGCGCAATGAAGATCTTGATGAGCTGAGGGGCGCACTTTCGAAGGGAACCTTTGTGAAAATCAAGGGAGTGGCGACTCTGGATCATTTTGATCACGAGCTGACGGTAGGCTCCGTGATGGGCATAAAAAAGATCGGGGATTTCACCACAAAACGGGCAGATCAGTCGGTACATAAGCGCGTGGAACTGCACTGCCACACAAAGATGAGTGATATGGATGGAGTCTCTGATGTGGGAGATATTATCGCGCAGGCGATTGCCTTCGGACATAAGAGTATCGCAATTACCGATCACGGCGCGGTACAGGCATTTCCGGTGGCTAACCATGCCATTCCAAAAGGCTCGGATTTCAAGGTCATCTACGGTGTGGAGGCATATCTGGTAGATGACACAAAGCATATTGTGAAAAATCCAAAGGGACAGGATTTCCAGACAGATTTTGTCGTGTTTGATCTGGAGACGACAGGATTCAGTCCGAAGAAAAATAAAATTATTGAGATCGGAGCAGTGAAGGTACAGCAGGGAAAGATTACGGAACGTTTTTCGTCTTTTGTGAACCCTCAGATTCCGATTCCCTTTGACATTGAGGAACTGACCGGCATCCGTGATGATATGGTGATTGATGCACCGCTCATCGAGGAGATTTTGCCGGAATTCATGGAGTTTTGCAGGGACTGTGTAATGGTGGCGCACAATGCGGAATTTGACATGAGTTTCATTCAGAAAAACTGTGAGGATCTGCACTTGAACTGCGATTTTACAGTTGCTGACACAGTGGCAATGGCACGATTTCTTCTGCCACAGCTTAACCGTTATAAGCTGGATACGGTCGCAAAGGCGGTGGGTGTCTCACTGGAAAACCATCACCGTGCGGTAGATGATGCGGCGTGCACGGCAGAGATTTTTGTGAAATTTATCGAGATGCTGGCGAGCCGACGGATACATACACTGGATGAATTGAATGAGCAGGGAATACCCTCTGCAGAAGCAATCCAGAAAATGTCTACCTACCATGCGATCATACTGGCAAAGAATGACATTGGCCGTGTGAATCTGTACCGATTGGTGTCGCTTTCACACCTGACCTATTATCATAAACGTCCACGTATTCCTAAGAGCGAGCTGATGAAATACAGGGAGGGACTGATCCTGGGCTCTGCCTGTGAGGCAGGAGAACTGTATCAGGCACTCTTAAACGGCAGACCGGCGCAGGAGATCGCGAGACTGGTGGAGTTTTATGATTATCTGGAGATTCAGCCGGTGGGAAACAATGCATTTATGCTGCGTGATCCGAAAAATCCTATGAATTCCGTGGAGGATATTCAAGAATTAAACCGTCAGATCGTACAGCTTGGGGAGGATTTTCACAAGCTGGTGGTGGCGACCTGTGATGTGCATTTTCTGAATCCCGAGGATGAAGTATACCGTCGGATTATCATGGCGGGAAAGGGCTTTTCCGACGCGGATGAACAGGCCCCGCTTTTCCTTCGCACCACTGAGGAGATGCTGGAAGAATTTCAGTACCTTGGCAGCGAAAAAGCTGAGGAGATCGTCATTACAAATACAAATAAAATTGCGGATATGTGTGAACGGATCTCGCCGGTGCGGCCGGATAAATGTCCGCCGGTCATTGAGAATTCCGATCAGATGCTGCGGGATATCTGTTATAATAAAGCACATGAAATGTACGGTCCCGATTTGCCGGATATTGTGCATGAACGTCTGGAGCGTGAGCTGAATTCCATCATTGGCAACGGATATGCCGTGATGTATATTATTGCGCAGAAGTTGGTGTGGAAATCCAATGAGGACGGCTATTTGGTGGGTTCTCGTGGTTCTGTCGGATCCTCTTTTGTGGCGACCATGTCCGGTATCACGGAGGTAAATCCGCTCAGCCCGCACTATTACTGTAAAAACTGTCATTTTGTGGATTTTGACTCTCCGGAGGTCAAGGCCTTTGCGGGACGCGGCGGCTGTGATATGCCGGACCGCTATTGTCCGAATTGCGGTGAACCGCTGGAAAAAGACGGATTTGATATCCCGTTTGAGACATTCCTGGGCTTTAAGGGCGACAAGGAGCCGGATATAGATTTGAACTTTTCCGGTGATTATCAGAGTAAAGCTCATAAGTATACAGAGGTGATTTTTGGCGCGGGACAGACGTTTCGTGCAGGAACGATCGGTACGCTTGCCGATAAGACCGCCTACGGTTATGTGAAAAAATACTTTGAGGAGCGCGGTGTCCACAAGCGAAGCTGTGAGATTGAGCGTATTCTGGCAGGATGTGTAGGCGTGCGAAGAACGACCGGACAGCATCCGGGTGGTATTGTTGTGCTTCCGGTGGGAGATGAGATCTATTCCTTTACCCCGATCCAGCATCCGGCGAACGATATGACGACGGACACGATCACGACCCATTTTGAGTACCATTCCATCGACCATAACCTGTTAAAGTTGGATATTCTCGGACACGATGATCCGACGATGATCCGTATGCTGGAGGATCTGACGGGTATCGATGCACAGAAGATCCCGCTGGATGATGCTAGTGTCATGTCCCTGTTTCAAAATACGAACGCACTTCAGATCACACCGGAGGATATCAATGGCTGTAAGCTGGGCGCATTAGGTATTCCGGAGTTTGGTACAGATTTTGCGATGGGCATGCTCATCGATACGCAGCCGAAGGAGTTCTCCGATCTGGTGCGTATTGCAGGACTTTCCCACGGAACCGATGTATGGCTGGGCAATGCACAGACGCTGATTCAGGAAGGAAAGGCCACGATCTCCACCTGTATCTGTACCCGTGATGATATCATGACTTACCTTATTGGCATGGGACTGGAGTCAGAGGAGTCCTTTAAGATTATGGAGGCAGTCCGAAAGGGTATGGTGGCGAAAGGCAAGTGCGACAAGTGGGAGGAATGGAAACAGGATATGATTGATCACGGTGTTCCGGATTGGTACATCTGGTCCTGTGAAAAGATCAAGTACATGTTCCCGAAGGCACATGCGGCAGCCTACGTTATGATGGCGTGGCGTATCGCCTACTGTAAGGTGTTTTATCCCCTGGCATATTATGCGGCGTTTTTCTCCATCCGCGCAAAGGCCTTCAACTATGAGGTCATGTGTATGGGCAAGGAGCGTCTGAATTATTACATGCAGGATTATGAACGGCGCAGCGCCGAGGCGGCAAAGGAAAATAAAAAGCTGCCTCCGGTGGAGCAGGATATGTACCGCGATATGCGTATTGTGCAGGAGATGTATGCCCGTGGCTACGAGTTTTTACCGATCGATATTTACCGCGCCGATGCACGGTATTTTCAGGTGATCGACGGCAAACTGATGGCATCGCTGAACACCATCGACGGTATGGGTGATACGGCGGCGGATACGGTTGTTGAGGCTGCAAAGGATGGGCCGTTCCTTTCCAGAGATGACTTCAAACAGCGCACGAAAGTATCACAGAAGATCATTGACAATATGGCGGATATGGGGATGTTCGGGGATCTGCCTGCGACAAACCAGATCAGTTTGTTTGACTTTGTGTGATTCCTCTGCGCCCCGGTCACACGAAAATATAGGCATTCTAACTGCCCTCATCATGAATTTTCGAGGGTTTTCCATTGGAAAACATGCTCCTTCACCCTGTCCGGAAAAACTTTGGCGATTGCTCGGGCAGGAAAAACAACTAAATTCTGTATGGATACCACATGCCAGAGGAAGCGCTGTGTATGAAAATGGAATACAAATCGGAATTTATGGAGGCAAATATGGAAACAAAAATGGTGTTTGAGCACAAAAACTTAAACAGAGATGTTATTAAATACATAGCCATGTTGACTATGTTATTGAATCATATTTCACAAATCTTTATGAAATCAGGATATTTTCTGTCGGAGTTATTTTTGGACATAGGATATTTTACAGCAATTACAATGTGTTACTTTCTTGTAGAGGGGTTTCAATACACTCATTCAAAAAAGAACTATGCGATTAGATTGCTAATATTTGCCTTGATTTCTGAAATTCCATATTGTATGGCTTTTACAAAAAATGGTGTGTTAGAATTTCAGGGCTTGAATATGTTATTTACTTTGCTCATATGTTTTACCATTCTGATTGTGAATGAAAAAGTATTAAATAAATTTTTAAAAGATATATGTATCTTGGGATTGATAGTACTTTCTTTATTCTGCGACTGGGCATTATTGGCACCGATATTTACTTTGCTGTTTATATGGAGTAGAGGATCAAGAAATAAGATAAAATGTACATTCATTACTTCAATGCTTTTATTTGGGATTTTTAATTTTGCGGGTGGTATTGAGAGATTTTCGGCAGGCACAAATATTGTTTATGCGTTAGGAAGTATGTCAGGAATTGCTCTTGCAGGAATTGTAATTTTATTTTTCTACAATGGCAAGCGAATGGAAAGGGGGAAAGTATTCTCCAAGTGGTTTTTCTATTTATTCTATCCTGTGCATCTTCTCATATTAGGTTTACTTAGAATTTATTGTTTATAAACTAAATTCCAATTTATCGGGATGATAAATCTATTTTGAAGAGGATTTGTAGGAGAGCACGCATTGAGATATAGATATGAATAATAAAAAGAGAAATGGAAATAAGAATAAAAAGGAAAACTTAGATGAACGTCCAATAGATGGGGACTTATTTTGTTTGACAAATACAACTAACTACTATAAATTTCTTAAGGTTGCCCTTAATTATGCGGATACTATCTGCTTGACATTTAATGGAAGGTATAAGGAATTTATAGAATTAGATAGGAATTCATTGGCAGAAAGTTTAAAAGGACATAAAATCACGAATCAAACAGCGGTAACTATTGGACCGACAGTTTGTCTCTTGTATTTTCGAATTGATTCAAATATGAGAAAATGGTTAAATAGAAAAAGGCACATATATGATTTTTATTCTGATGAAGAATGGTTGGAAGATTTATGTCTTCTGAAGGATGAACAGGTTATCTTCGCATCTTGTACACATGAAGAATTTTGTTATGTAGATAAAAAGTTAGCAGATATGTTAGGAAAAATGATTGATTCATAAATATAGTTTGTATGGATGACAGCAAAATTGTCAACCAGGACACCGAATAATAAAATAGTTTTCATAAAATCATTATAATGAGGATTCGGAGTGATAGAGATTATGGCAATTTCAAATATCAAAGCGTTAATTCCATGTGATGTGAAAAAAGTATGGGATACGGTTACCTCATTGGATCAATATGAGTGGCGAAGTGATCTGAGTAAAATTGAGGTTATCGACGAAAATCAATTCATTGAATATACGAAAGACGGTTTGCAACTACATTTACGATTACTGTTTCCGAACCATGCAAACGATGGGAATTTGATATGGAAAACAGCAATATGAAAGGACATTAGGTCGGTGTTTTTTCGGAAAAAGATGGTCAGACAGAAATTGATTTTACAGAAGATGTAACAGCAAAGAAGCTGATCCTAAAACCCTTTGTGAAGTTTTTTTGAAGAAGCAACAGGAGTTGTATATATCTGATCTGAAAAAAGCGTTGGAAAAAAACTGATCAAATTTTAGGTGGTCGGGAGGTATTTTATATGAAAAAGAGATTATTTTTTGGCGGCTTATTAATTGTAATATGTCTTGTCGGTATTTTCACATACCGTTCTTTCTTTGTTCCTACTGGCAATACGATTGAAAGCAGAGAAAAAATATTGAATGAATCACTTTCAAAAGGTAAGGAATGGTCGATTGCAAAAGAAATTAAAATAGAGGACTACATCATCAGCGCTGCTTCCAGTACAGATCATAAAGTAACACTTGCGGTTTTTCAGCCAACTTCAAATGGCGGATATCAGTTTTCAACATCAACTGACCGGAATGAAGATGAGATTATAATTGCCGGCGTCAATGGCGCTGGCAAATCTACTTTATATCAAACTTTAGATTCATTACAAGCGATGGAAAGAGTTAATACGGATGAAATAGTGAGATCCTTTGGGAACTGGAGAAATTCTGTGGATGTGCTGAATGCTGGTAAGGTAGCTGTAAGTAAGATAAAAGAATATTTTCATTACGGAGTTTCTTTTAATTAAGAAACCACTCTTTGTGGAAATTCTGTTTTAAAAATGAAAGTTTTGAACATTTGAATTTGGTTAAAGATAAATGTGATTTAATTGTATTATATGATAATACTGAAGTTTTTAATAGATTTGCGATATATAAAAATGGAGACTTATATATTATATCAGACCAAGTGCCCATGTGGTTTGAAAAATATGTTAAATAAGCGATTCTTTAAAATAGTCAGTGTGGAAAAATAAGTATTTTGGGAGGTTGACAACATGAATTCCAGTTGAAACGAGAGGCACTGGTGATATAGAGACCATGTCTTTGATTTTTCAAAAGGAAGAGTAACTTAAAAAAGTAATGAAGCAGAAAACTAATAACAAGAAAAAAAGAATATTGCTGATAGGCACGTTCTTCATATTATTGGTGGGATGGTTGCTCTGGGGAAACCTTACGATAGGTATAACGCATTACGAGATTATATCGGATAAGTTATCTGTTACGTTTGATGGATACAAGATTGCGCAAATATCTGATTTTCATAACGCTCAGTTTGGAGATCATAATGCCGGAATCATTCAATTCTTGGATAAAGAACAGCCGGATATCATAGTGATCACTGGTGATTTGGTTGATTCCAATCGAACAGATATTGATGTTGCAGTTGATTTTTTGGCGCAGGCGATGCAAATTGCTCCATGCTATTATGTGACAGGAAATCATGAGGCGTGGATTGGAACTGACTATCAACAATTAGAGGATAGGATGATAGCTGCAGGTGTTGAAGTTCTTCATGATGAAGTGATTTCAATAAAAAAGAATGGTGACAGTATGCAACTAATCGGATTGGATGACCCGGACTTCGTTGATGGGGACAAAACGGTACAAGAGAGTATATTAAAAATAAAACTTAGCGATCTGAAACTGAAAGAGGGGTTCCGAATCCTTTTATCGCACCGACCAGAGTTATTTAATGCGTATTCTACAACAAATATGGATTTAGTCCTTAGCGGTCACGCCCATGGAGGGCAGTTCAGGGTTCCATTTATTGGGGGAATTGTAGCACCAGATCAGGGTCTGTTTCCAAAATATGATGCCGGAGTTTTTGCTGCAAACGGAACAACCATGGTTGTCAGCAGAGGAGTTGGAAACAGTATCATTCCAATAAGATTGAATAATCGTCCTGAAATTGTTATTGTAAAGCTGAAATCGTCAGGATAAATAATTATGTTGGACAATCAATACATATATGATTCAATACGGGAAAGCCTCAGTTATTTTGGCTTATATTGGAAAATGCTTCGGGTTCGTAAACGTATTATTCCGGAATCAGTTTCATTTGGAAATGATAAAAACCAATATTTCGTATATTACGAACCGAAGCATGCTGTCAGCGATAAGATCATTGTGTGGGTGCATGGTGGTGGATGGAACGCCGGCACACCAAAATATTTTAATTTTGTAGGTCAGTGTGTTGCAAATGCCGGATACCGTTTTGTTTCCATCGGGTACAGATTGTCGCCAAAGAATAAGTATCCGTGCCAGATTGAGGATGTGTGCGCGGGATATCAGGCGGCACTCCGGTATTTGGAAAGCAAAAAAATCAACACATCAAAAGTGATTGTTTCAGGACCGTCTGCCGGAGCACATTTATCATCTATTTTGTGTTATAGTAAGTCCGTGCAGCATCAATATGATGTAGATGTGTCAAACGTGGTTGGATTTATAGGAGTTGGCGGACCATATAGCTTTTCCGTCCGCACATCCCTATCGGTAAAGCTATTACTCAATCAACTGTTTGAGAAAAACTATGACAGAACAAAAGGCGAGCCGTGTTCACTGATGGATGAGAGTGATATTCCGATGCTGCTGATCCAAAGCAGGCACGATGGACTCATAGATTTTTCGTGTGCGGAAGAATTTTATAAAAAAGCCATAAGTCTTGGAATTACTTGTGAATTATATGAAGTCGTTGATAAGAAAAATACGCATTCCTGGTACACGGCTGGGATGTTTCTTGAAACAAGAGCGGAAAATAAAGGATTGGATAAGTTTTTTTCATGGATTGAAAATATTTGCATATAACCGGCGTGCAAAAGCAGCGCGAGAGGATCAAATAAAAGAATAACAGGAGTTTACAAAGATGAAGGATTTACAAGATATCAGGAAAGAGATTGACGCGATCGACGAACAGATCGTGGAATTGTACAAGGAGCGCATGAAGCGCACCACGGAGGTGGCTTCCTACAAGATCTCCACCGGAAAGCAGGTGCTTGACCGGGAGCGTGAGTTGAGTAAGCTGGCATCGTTGGAGGCGCTTGCTGATTCCGATTTTACAAAGAACGCTGTGCGTGAACTGTTTGAGCAGATCATGTCAACAAGCCGAAAAAAACAGTACCAGCTTTTGACGGAGAACGGTCAGGTGGAGACACTGGGCTTTACCGAGATTCCGTCTTTGAAAATGGACGGTATTCGTGTCGTGTATCAGGGTGTGGAGGGTGCGTATGCTCATCTGGCACTGACATCTTATTTCGGAGAGGAGACGGATCGTTTTCATGTTGACACATGGCGGGATGCGATGGAGGCAATCAAAAACGGTGAGGCAGACTATGCGGTATTGCCTTTTGAAAATTCCTCTGCCGGTATTGTTGCAGAAAATTATGACTTGTTAAAGGAGTACGGATATTATATTGTCGGCGAGCAGAAAATAAAGATCAATCACTGTATTCTGGGTCTGGAGGGAGCGGATTTCAGCCGCATCAAAAAGATCTATTCCCATCCGCAGGCATTGGCACAGTGTTCGAAGTTTTTAGAGGAACACCGGGAGTGGGAGATCATTCCGGAAAAAAATACGGCGATGGCGGCAAAGAAGGTAAAGGAAGATGCTGACCCGACGCAGGCAGCGATCGCCAGCAGCCTGACCGCAGAACTTTACGGGCTTCAGATTTTAGCTGAAGGTGTTCAGAATAACAGCATGAACGAGACGCGTTTCATTATTGTATCGCGGAAAAATGAATATGTTGCGGGGGCAGGAAAAATCAGTATCTGCGTACAGTTAAAGCATGAGTCCGGTGCTCTTTACCATGCGCTTGGTCACTTCATCTATAATGGCCTCAACATGACAAGCATTGAGTCCAGACCTATTCAGGGACGCAACTGGGAGTATCAGTTTTTTATTGATTTTGACGGAAACCTGAAAGATGCGGCAGTGCTGAATGCGCTGCGTGGATTGAAGGAAGAAACATTGGATTTAAAGATTTTCGGTAATTATTAGCGATAGAAATTAGCGTAAAAATGTATTGTTCAGAATGGTTCAGGCGTTTGTTGCTGAGACTGTGAGAACATGTTTGGAGAAAGGAGAGATGACACATATGAGCGTAACGACTTTTGCTGCAATTTATGTCGGCTCTTATGAGGTGAGCCTGAAAGTATTCGAAATTTCCGGAAAAAAGAATATTCGTACGATTGATTTTATCCGCAGTCGGGTGGAGCTTGGAAAGGATGCATTTCACGGTCAGCCGATCGGCTACGAGCTGGTGGATGAGCTTTGTGATGTACTTCATGAATTCAGGCGGATGATGGATGGATACCGGGTAGATGCTTATGAGGCATATGCCGGTCCGGTGCTGCGGAACATATCGAACTGCCTGTTTCTGTTAGATCAAATCGAACGTCGCACGGGCATCCGATTAAAGATAGTCGGCAATTCTGAGCATCGTTTTTTGTCCTACAAATGCGTTGCCTCCAAGCCGGAGTTTGACCGCATGATCAGCGAGAGTGCAGCTGTTGTCAATGTCGGTGGAGGGGAACTGCAGATCACGCTCTTCGTACACGGAGAAGTGCTCACGACACAGCATCTGGTGCTTGGAACGATGCGTCTCGCACAGCTCTTTTCAGACGGAAATGTGCGCGCTGAGAATATCAGGCAGCAAATGACAGAGCTTATCGACAAGGAGATGGAAGTCTTTAAAGCGCAATATTATCAGAACCGCACGATTAAGTATCTGGTTCTCACCGGTGATTACAGCTTAGAGATGATCCGGCGCATGGACAAAAATCTGGATAATACAACCGTTGATGCCGGAAAGTTTTCCAGCTACTTAAAGCGTCTGGAGAAAAAAGAGAGCGCGCAGATCGCCGAGGCACTCAATCTGTCAAATGATTCGGACATTCTGCTCTCACCTTCCCTGATCCTTTACCGGCGCATCGTAGAGACGCTGGCGGCGGATGCGATCTGGGTGCCGGGTATTGATATCAGTGACGGTATTGTATATGATTACGCCCTGCGTCATCGGTATGTCAAACCGGTACACGATTTTGACAAGGATATTTTATCTGCGGCACACGCTTTATCTCAGCGCTATATGAGTTATTCACCGCATATCGATGCGCTGGTGGAGATGAGCAGCCTGATCTATGATGCAATGAAGAAAGTGCATGGAATGGGAAAGCGCGAGCGGCTGCTTTTGCAGACAGCCGCAATCCTGCACGATTGCGGAAAATATGTGAGTTTTGCCAATGCGCCGCAGTGTGCCTATGACATTATTCTGTCATCCGAGATCATGGGATTATCACATCGCGACCGTGTCATTGTGGCGAGCATTGTGAAGTACAATACCTATCCGTTAGATGCTTATGATGAGGTCAGTGATGTGCTGGACCAGGAGGGGTATCTGATCGTAGCGAAATGTGCTTCTATTTTGCGAGTGGCGAATGCTATGGACCGCAGTCATAAGCAGAAGTATAAAAATGTGCGCGCAGTGTTAAAGGGCAAACAGCTCATCATTTCTATTGAGACAGCAGACGGTATGCTGCTGGAGAAGACAATGTTTGGCGCAAAGGCCGGGATGTTTGAGGATGTGTTCAGCATCAAGCCTGTCATAAAAGAGAAGAAAATATATCAGTAGCATTTGGTCAGGAACAGGAAGAGTCAATAAAGGTGGGATATACATGGAAAAAGAAAATAACAAAGAAAAAACAATTGATTTTTCAAACGCAAAATATTATGAAAACCGGGAACTTAGCTGGCTGAAATTTGATCACCGCGTGCTCAGTGAGGCGCGGGATAAATCTATTCCGCTTCTGGAACGCACAAAATTTGTCAGCATTACCTCGTCAAATCTGGATGAGTTTTTTATGGTTCGCGTGGCATCCTTAAAGGATATGGTGCACGCAAAATATAAAAAGCCGGATATTGCCGGAATGACGGCAACGCAGCAGCTGGAAAAGATCAACCGGGCCACAAGGGAACTGGTAGAAATGCAGTATTCGACCTATAACCGGTCCTTGCTTCCGATGCTGAAGACACAGGGAATCCACGTGTATGATCGTATGGAACAGATGTCAGAGGCGCAGCTGAAATCGGCGGAGCGTTATTTTGATGAGGTGGTTTATCCGGTGCTGACCCCCATGGCGGTGGATGCTTCCAGACCGTTTCCACTCATCCGCAACAAGACATTAAATATTGCGGCGCTGATTCAAAAGGAAGAGGAAAATGTGTTTGCTACAGTGCAGGTGCCAAGTGTCCTGCCTCGCCTTGTACCGCTTCCGGCGGAGGGCGAACATGAGTATGCATTTATCCTGCTGGAACAGCTGATCATGCATAATATCGGCAGACTGTTTTCTAATTACCGTGTGCTGTGCACCAGTCCTTACCGGATCATGCGCAATGCGGATCTTCCGATTGATGAGGACGAGGCGAATGATCTGTTAAAAGAGATTGAGAAGCAGTTAAAGAAGCGTCAATGGGGCGAGGTCATTCGTCTGGAGGTGGATGATGGCATTGATAAGGAACTGCTGTCGATTCTGAAAAAGGAGCTTGATACGGCAAGCGAGGATGTGTTCAAGATCAACGGTCCGCTGGATCTGACCTTTCTCATGAAGCTGTATGGACTGGAAGGTAAGGATGAACTGCGCTATGTATCTTATCATCCGCAGCCGGTGCCTGAACTGATTGGAGAAACGAATATATTTGACGCGATCAAAAAAGGAGATATTCTGCTGCATCATCCGTACCAGACCTTCCAGCCGGTCGTTGACTTTATCCGTCAGGCGGCCAACGATCCGGATGTTCTGGCAATCAAGCAGACACTGTACCGCGTCAGCGGCAATTCACCGATTATCGCATCGCTGGCGCAGGCGGCAGAAAACGGTAAGCAGGTAACGGTGCTTGTGGAATTAAAAGCACGTTTTGATGAGGAAAACAATATCGTCTGGGCGAAAAAGCTGGAGAAAGCGGGCTGCCACGTCATTTATGGCCTCGTGGGCTTAAAGACCCACAGCAAGATCGCGCTGGTTGTCCGCAAGGAGGAGGACGGCATCCGCCGTTATGTTCATCTCGGAACCGGAAACTATAACGATTCCACGGCAAAGCTGTATACGGACTGCGGAATATTTACCTGCTCGGAGGCCATCGGCGAGGATGCGACAGCGGTATTTAATATGCTTTCCGGTTATTCAGAGCCATTAAGCTGGAACCATCTGGTGGTGGCACCGATCTGGCTTCGAAATAAATTTATGAAGCTGATCTGCCGCGAGACAAGACATGCGCTTGACGGAAAAGAAGCACGCATCGAGGCAAAGATGAATTCCCTGTGTGATCCGGAGATTATCGCTGCGCTCTATGAGGCATCCGCAGCCGGTGTGCAGATCGATCTGATTGTGCGGGGTATCTGCTGCCTGAAGGTGGGCATTCCCGATGTGAGTGAGAATATCCGCGTGCGCTCCATTGTCGGAAACTTTTTGGAGCACAGCCGTATTTTCTATTTTTACAATAACGGCAACGAGGAAGTGTACATGGGCAGTGCGGACTGGATGCCGCGAAATCTCGATCGACGGGTAGAGATCATTTTTCCGGTGCTGGATCCCGAACTGCAGAAAAAAGTACGCCATATTCTTCAGGTGGAACTGGAGGATAATACAAAGGCACACCTGCTGACGACGGATGGCACCTATGTCAAGCAGGATAAACGGGGCAAGGTGCTAGTCAACTCTCAGCTTCAGTTTTGTGAAGAGGCGGTTGCCGCAGTCCCGAAGGAAGAAAACCGGTATAAGGACCGGGTATTTATTCCGGCAGAACCGCTCAATACAGAGGAATAGGGAAGAGATATGAGTAATCATCAAATTATGCAAAAAAACTGCGAAGCCACTGAACAGATACGTAAGATTATATTTTCGGATCTGGACGGCACACTGCTTTGCAGCGATAAATCGATCTCTGAAGGAAACCGGGGCGCGATCGACCGGGCAACTGCGGCTGGTCATTCCTTTGTCATTGCGACGGGGCGCCCCTTTGAGAGCGCAAAGATGGTCAGCGATTTGTTAGGGCTGAACGGTGAGGGCTGTTATATCGTGTCTTACAATGGTGGACATGTGTATGACTGCTATCACAAAAAGGTTCTGTTCAGCCGTCAGATGGATATGCAGACGGTGCGAGAGCTGTTTGCGCTGGCGGACGAGGCAGGGTTATATGTGCAGACCTATCAGAACGGCGAGATCCTGACAAAAGCGGCCACTGAGGAAATGGAGTGGTACGCGAGCCGCACGAATCTGAAAGCGTGTCCGCGGGCGGATGCGTTGGAATACCTGACCAGAGAGCCCAATAAGGCGATCGTCATAGATATTCATGACCAGTCCAGACTGGAACGTTTTCGCGTGGAACATGAGCAGTGGGCAAAAGGTAAATGTCGGATGCTGTTTTCGTGTCCCCAGTATTTAGAAGTTGTTCCGGAAGGAATTTCCAAACAGAGCGGCATCAAGTTTCTGGCAAACCTGCTTGGCGTTGATATTGCGGATACCATCGCCATCGGTGATGAGATGAACGATATCGAAATGATAAAAGCAGCAGGAATCGGCATCGCGGTGAGCAATGCCAATCCTGCCGCCAAGGAAGCTGCGGATTATGTGACGACTGGTAGTAATAATGAGGATGCGATCGCGGAGGTGATCGAGCGATTCGTACTCTAAAGTAGAAGCATACAATTTTCTCGCTGCACTTCCGTACGAAAGCTCGAAAATTGCATGACTTCTATTTGCGTGACTGCTTGATAGTCTCTAAGATCGAGTAAGGAATATACAGCTTCCCAAGCCCGACACCCAGACGGATGTCGGGCTTATTTGTGCCGTGAAAATCAGAACCGCCGGTGATGAGCAATCCCTCCTCCCGGGCGAGTGTCTTATAAATCTGCTCATCGGCAGGTGTATTTTCCGAGTAGATGGCTTCGATGCCGGCGAGACCGTGTGATTTCATCTCATGGATCATCTGCAGAAGCTTCGGACGCTCCATATGATAGATGACCGGATGCGCCAACACCGGGGTGCCTCCTGCGGCTAAGATGTAGTCGACGGCGTCCATTGGTGTCACCTTCGGACGCCCAACATAGCAGCGGCAGCCGTCGCCAATATACTCTGAAAAAGCAGTTTTCATATCGGGAATATACCCTTTGTCCAACAGATACCGCGCAATGTGTGCCCGGGTGATGACAGCATCCGGAAACTTTGCTTCGAGTGCTTCCTGTGTGATATCAAAGCCCTCGGCCCGCAGCTTTTCCAGCATGAAGACGTTGCGGTTGTCTCTGGAACGGCGGAAATCTGCCATCTGCTTTTGCAGCGTGGCATTTTCGATGTCAATATAGAGCCCGAGGACATGCACCTCTTTTGCTTCATATTCGGTGGACAGTTCCACGCCTGGGATCAGTTCAATATCAGCAGCTTTCGCTGCATGGATTGCTTCGACGATACCGTCTGTAGTGTCATGGTCCGTCAGTGCAAAGGCACTAAGTCCTGCCCGTTTCGCCTCCGCAACCAGCTCCGTCGGTGTGAAGGTGCCGTCGGACACGTTGGAGTGAACGTGCAGATCGATGATACGTGTATCCATATAATAAACCTCCTTGATAAAATCAAACATTTCATGTATAAATAAAGTAACACATTTCTGAAAAAAATAAAATAAAAAATACTTGACGTGAGTAAGGTGTTGTGTTATGTTAAATGAGTTGAAAACAGCAAGCAGAGTATCCACTCTCACCTTAGCACAAGCGCGTGACTCGGGTTCATAAGTATTCAATGATGATTCTGGCAGGTTTTTTCTGTCAGATCGCTTGAGACGAATGTGATTAGTGGATGCGGAATGCATCCATTATTTTTTTGTCTGCAGGCTTGTCGGATGCTGTTTGAAAGACTGTTGTATGAGTCAGATTCTATATTAAGAAATGTCACGCTCTGCGAGCCATTTCTTAATCATGTATTAAAAAATGGAGGTGTGGTGTCATTAGCGAATTAATGATTAACGAACAGATCAGAGACAAAGAGGTTCGTGTGATTGGAGAAAACGGAGACCAGTTAGGTGTTATGCCCATCAAGGAGGCAATGCGGCTGGCAGATGAGGCGGAGTTAGATCTGGTGAAGATCGCGCCCACAGCAAAACCGCCGGTATGTAAGATCGTTGACTATGGAAAATATCGTTACGAACTTGCCCGCAAGGAAAAGGATGCCCGCAAGAAGCAGAAAACGGTGGAGCTGAAGGAAGTACGTCTTTCTCCGAATATTGATTCCAATGATCTGAATACAAAGATCAGTGCTGCCAGAAAGTTTATCGGAAAGGGTAACAAGGTGAAGATCACCCTGCGTTTCCGCGGCAGAGAGATGGCACACATGCAGCAGAGCCGTCATATTTTGGACGACATTGCAGAGCAGATGGCTGATATCGCAGTTGTAGAAAAAGCGCCGAAGCAGGAGGGCAGAAGCCTCGCTATGGTGCTTGGAGAGAAAAAATAAGAAGAACATTTAAAGGAGGAATTTATTATGCCTAAGATCAAAACAAAAAGAGCAGCTGCAAAGCGCTTTACAAAAACCGGAACTGGAAAATTAAAGAGAAATAAAGCTTACAAGAGCCATATCTTAACCAAGAAGACAACTAAGCGTAAGAGAAACTTAAGACAGGCTGCAATGACAGACGCAACAAATGTAAAGACAATGAAGAAGATCTTACCTTATCTGTAAGATTGTGTGAAGGAGGAAATAAGAAATGGCAAGAGTTAAAGGTGGTTTAAACGCTAAGAAGAAACATAATCGTACCTTAAAGTTAGCAAAGGGATACAGAGGAGCGCGCTCAAAGCAGTATCGTATCGCTAAGCAGTCAGTGATGAGAGCGCTGACCAGCTCTTATGCAGGACGTAAGCAGAAGAAGAGACAGTTCCGTCAGTTATGGATTGCACGTATCAACGCAGCGGCCCGTATGAACGGTTTATCATACAGCAGAATGATGCATGGCTTAAAGTTAGCAGGTGTTGACATGAACCGCAAGATGTTAGCAGAGCTGGCAGTGAATGACGCAGAGGGCTTTGCAGCATTAGCTGAGGTTGCGAAAGCAAAATTAGCTTAATCTGAAAAAGGTTAAAGATCAGGGAGTATCACAATAAGTGGTACTCCCTTTTTTCGTATTCCTGCGGGTGAGATGATGCATCGTGTACTTTTGTTTTTAGCTGTCCGAAGATGTTTTTTCGGAGCAAACCGACAGACGATAATTTTTCGGGGAAATGCCCTTGATCTTGCGAAATGCCTTGGAAAAATACAGGTTATTTTCAAAGCCGACGGAATTTGCGATGGCGGTGATGGACAGGTCGGAGTTTTCTAACAGATTGCACGCCTGACGGATGCGAAAGTCTGTCAGATATTCTTTTGGCGATTTTTCCATCACTTTTTCAAAAGAACGGAACAGGTGGCTACGGCTTAAGCCCACATAATCCGCGATGTCTTCCACTGTGATGGAGTATGAATAATTGGCGGAAATATAGGCGATCGCTTTTTGTACATAGCCGGAGTAGGAGGTTTGCGGAGATTTTTTCGTGGCACCCTGCATGAATAGCGCAAGAGCTGTATACAGTCTTCCGGTCATTTCTACTGCCTGTTCAAAATCATTGCCGCGCACTTCATAAATGCACAAAAGCTGGTGAAGGATTTTGTCCCCGAGAGGAGCACCGGTGATGAAAGGCTGATCCTTAGTGAAATCGGTGGCGTTTAAGATAGAAAGGGCATCGCTGCCGTTAAAGCCCACCCATGCATATTCCCAGGGGTCAGATACATCTGCGTAGTAAGTGACCTCTTGATTCGGATAGACTAAAAAGGCATCCCCTGCGTGCAGTTCATATTTCTTATTTTTCAGCTCGTAATAACCGCAGCCGGAGAT
>JALELN010000123.1 GCA_022771765.1 Lachnospiraceae bacterium
TTGTTGCATGCAAAATGCTTGATCGTCACGCCGCAGCCGCGTCTGCTCTGCACACCCTTTGTGACTGCTGCAGCCATCTTTCCGGAAAGCAGCGGATCTTCCGAATAATATTCAAAGTTACGCCCACACAGCGGGTTTCTTTGAATATTCATGCCCGGAGCCAGCCACAGATCCACATGAAACTCCTGCATTTCCTCTCCGATTGCCTCGCCAAACCGTTGCAAAAGCTCCGTATCCCATGTCTGCGCCAACGCCGTTCCCACCGGAAACGCCGTACAATACTGGTAATAGGTCTGTGCTCCCTCATGGTGCTCCTCCGGCTCTAAAAATCCGTTTTCCAACATACGCAATACACCGGCCCCGTAGACTCTGTCGGTCTTTGGATTCACTTCATAACTCTGCTGCAAACGCAACCCTGCCGGTCCATCCGCCATCGCCAGCGGCGGAATTCCATATTTCTTTTCCAAAAGATTTGTTGTCTCTCCCGCAGAACCCGGCACACGAATACCCGCCGCACCGAGCATGCCTGCCTGCGGAGCTGTCTCATCTGCCACCTGATTTGCACTCTGATCTTCCGTCTGATCCGTGTTTTCCTCATGCAGTGCTCCGTACAACAGCGGAATCAGATCTTCTACCGGCAATTCCGGCAATGGCAACTGTAGCGAAGCATAGCTGCTTTCTATCCCCGGAACAAACGGATAGCTCTTCACATCTTCTCCCTGCGCGAGCTTCATCCACTCTCTTCGTCTGGACTTTGTCTGCCCGTTTTCTGACAGTTCTTCAAACAATTCCTGTCTCTGGCACACCGCTGCACACGTTTCAATCACCGTGTATGAATTGACTGACAGTCTTGCGCATGCATGCAAATCCGCTGCATTTTTCCCATACCAGATGACATATTCTCCCGCATCCAGATACCACACATGCCGCGTTTCGTCATAGCTGGCAAGATTCTTTTGCGGAACAGTCAGGACCACACACTGAGCTTCTCCCGGCTCCAGCATTCTCGTCTTCGCAAATCCGATCAGCCGATGGTGTTCCTTTGCATCCGCTCCTTCCGGCGGTGTCACATAGAGCTGTACTACCTCCCTGCCCGGACGCGCCCCGGTATTTTTTACGGAAAATGCCAATGCCACGCCATCCACGGTTGTCCGCAATTCCTCAAAACGAATCAAAAATTTTGTGTAGGTCAGTCCATATCCAAACGGAAACAGCGGTGTTACACCATAGGTATCAAAATAACGGTAACCGACAAATATTCCTTCTTTGTATTCCTCTTTCTCAAGATCACCGTTCAGATAACTAAAGCTGTCCGAAAACGGATAATCCTCGTACCGGCGCGCCCATGTGGCAGTCAGCCTGCCTCCCGGCGATGTCTTTCCAAATAAAACATCTGCCAAGGCATGTCCGCCTTCCTGCCCCGGCTGGGAGATCAACAACACGGCACGGATATTTGACGCCTCCTCCAGAAGCACATGCAGATCAACTACACCGCCCGCATTGATGACCAGCACGATCGGCATTCCCTTTTGATCCAGAAAACGCAAATCCTCCCACTCCTGGTCACTCAGCTCATAATCTCCCGGTTGCAGTCTGCGGTCATTTCCCTCTCCGGAAATTCGGCTGATGACATAAACGATCGTCTTTGCCCCCTCAACATCTGCATCTGTCAGTCCTCGCCCTTCCGGTCTGACAAACGGGTTTGCCACATATGCATCAAACGCATTTTCCACAAGCTCTGCCTGTGCCAGCACATGTGCTTTCCACCGCTCTCTGGCACTGTCATAACGACGATTGTAGTCCTCCAGCCAGTCACGGCTCACAACCGGTGCACCTGCTGCCTGCACGCCCTCATAGATCGATATGTTTCTCCGGTTGTTTACGTCTCCGGAACCCAGTCCGCCCTTCACGGTCTTTGCCGCGCCGGCGCCAAGTAAAGCGATTGGATCCGTAATGCGAAGCGGCAGTAAATGATCATTTTTCAGCAGCACCATTCCCTCGGCTGCCATTTTTCTCGCTAAGGCTGCATGACGCAGCTCCCTCTCAGAGAAAGCTGCGTCACGCGAACCACCATGTATTTGTTTTTTCATAAAATACTTACTCCTTCACTCCTCCAAGGGTTACACCTGCAATGATGAACTTGGAAAGAAGCAGATACACAATAACGATCGGCACGATTGCCACCGTAATCATCATGTAGATTTTTCCTGCATCGAAGGTCATAAAGTCAGCTCCACGAAGCAGCGCCACAAGTACCGGAACGGTCATTTTGTTCTTTGACTGGAGCACCAGTGCGGGAACAAAGTAATTATTCCATGCACCGACGAAACAGAAGATTGCCTGTACCGCGATTGCCGGCTTCATGATCGGCAACACGATCTGATTAAAGGTACGGAATTCTCCGCTTCCATCAATTCTGGCTGCTTCCACCAACGAAAGCGGTAGGGAGGATTGCAAGTAGCTGTACATAAAGTAGAAGACAGCCGGAGATGCAATAGCCGGTATAATAAGTGGAAGCAGCGTATCATACATGCCCATTTTTGTGATCAGCCGCAGAAATCCCATCGCGGTGACCTGGGTAGGCATAACCAGAATTGCCATAATAAAGGTAAACGCAGCGTTTCTCAGCTTAAACCGGTAGGTATACAGACCATACGCGGTCAGGGATGAAAAATAAGTGCTGAGTGCTGCAACACAGGTGGAAACAATCAGACTGTTCATGATACCCCTGAACATCGGGATGGTTCCGTCATTTGCGACATTTTTCAGGTTTGTCAGAAAATCCTTTCCCGGAAGCGCTGAAAATCCCTTCTGCAGATCCGCATGCGAATGTGTCGCATTGTTGATCAGTATGTAAAAGAAGAACAGACACATAAATGACAGGAGAATCAGCACCAGATGTACAATAAAGCTTTTAAATCCATTTGATTTATTTGACTTCATGCTTCATTTTCCTCCTTTTCTTCTCTTCCTTCTTGCGTTGTTTCTCCTCTGCCTTTCTGCCATCCGGATCATTATCATTGCTGATGCGGTAAGTGATATAGCAGAGAATACCGCTGATGACGAACAGATAGACTGACAATGAACCTGCCATACCATAGTTCTTACTGCGCAGATGACTGTTCAGGAACATGATCAATGTAAACGAGGTACGGTCAGGTGTTCCCTGTCCGTTTGTCAAAATCTGCGGAACATCGAACATCTGCAGACCACCGATAATCGCTGTAATTAACGTATAGGCAAGAATCGGACGGATGAGCGGCAGAATAATATGAAAAAACCGCTTGGTCTTTGTGCATCCGTCAATCTCAGATGCCTCAATGACATCTACGCTGATACCCATAATCGCTGCCATGAGCATGATCGCCGTATTTCCAAACCACATCAGGAAATTCATAAGACCAACCAGCGCGCGTGTTCCGAATACGGAATTCATAAAGTCAATCTTTTCTTTTATAATGCCTGTCGACAACAGGATCGAGTTAATGGGTCCTCCTGATGAAAACAGGGTAAAAAACAACATGGCAAACGCAGATGCCATGATCAGGTTCGGCAGATACATAATGACCTTAAATACCTGCTTGCCATGGATTTTCATACGAATATCCGTAAACCACACGGCCAGCAGCAGTGCGATCACGATCTGCGGGATGAAACCGATGATCCAAAGGATCAGCGTGTTTGCTGTATACTTGAACAAGTCTGACTGAAACAGACTCACATAGTTTTCTAAACCAACGAAATTCGGTCCAACAATTTTGATTCCTGAACGATAGTATTCATAAAAGCTGTAGCGAACCGTATCTACCAGCGGAATCAGAGAAAATATAAAATAACACAAGAAAAACGGCAGAATGAATATGTATCCCCATTTTGCATAACTGATGCTTTTACGCTTTTTCCTCATAGCTGATCGTCCTTTCCAAAGTCAGTCCGTGGAGCTGAACGCTCCACAGACTGTGATTACATCTTATTCGGGCCACTTCACCTCAGTGATCTCCGGATAACGCTCTTTGATTGCTGTCTCAAAGTTTTCCTTTGCCTTCTCAAAATCTACCTTGCCCTGGAAGTAATCGCTGAAAGCGTTCTGGATCAGCTCTACACAACCCTGATCATAAGAAGAAAGCGGTGCCATCTTAATGTTCTGAGCAACAGGTGAGAAGTAGTAGAACGGGTTCTGTCCGCCAAGGAACTCAGATTTAAATCTGTCATCTACAGCAGCCTCAGCCATACCGCTCTGGGTATTTGTGAAATCTGAATAATCCTGAGAGATCTTTAACAGATTGTCCTTTGTAGCAGTAACTGCCAGAATGATATCTCTTACATGACCCGGGTTATCGGTACCGGTGCATGCATGTAAGAAAGAACCGCCCCAGTTATATGCCTGCGGAGGATTGGTAACAGCCCATGCGCCTGTCTCGCCGTCCCAGTTCGGAGTTAATACGAAATCAATGCCCCATGCAGGAAGCAGGAATGCGAATACCTTAGAAGCAGAACCCATAGACTTGTTCCAGTCATCATTGAAGGTTCCCTTGATGTTCTTGTCCAGATATCCGGCATCTAACCACTCTTTGGAATTATTTACCCAGTTCATGATCTGAGGATCTACATTGACGGTTGTCTCGCCGGGCTTTACCCATGACTCTGAAATGCTGTTGCCGTAGAGACGGAAAGTATCAGCATAGCCTGCCAGTGCGAAGTATCCCTTTGCCTTTAACTCCTCTGCTGAAGCCTTCATGGTATCCCAGTCAGATACCTTCTTAGCGATCTCCTCCGGATCATCTGTTCCCCAGACATCCTTTGCGATGTCACGACGGTATACTAACAGACCGGGACAGCACTGCCAGGTAGATCCACGCTGTACACCGTTTCCATCAGAAGCTACGGTCTTTGTAAAGTCGTACTGATCTGCCAGATCAACATCGGGGTTGATGCCAAGATCCTTTAAAGGAATCGCTACATCTGCGTCAGCATCTGTATATTTCGTTACATAGTCAGTCTCTGACAAAAACAGGTCAACCTTGTCATCATCAGCCGCGTCAGCCTGCTGCAACAGTGCCTCGTCCAGTTTCTGCTGGTATACGCCGTCCTGATTCGGGTTGATGATCCAGTGGATCTCACAGCCATCCTTTAATTTTGTTACGGTTCCGTCCTTAGAAGTCTCAGCGACTTCGGGATATACTGCCTCGACACGGGTACGGAACTCATCATTCCATGAGTAAACATTGATGACCTTTCCGGTGTCATCTGCTGCTGCAGGTGCTGCTGCGACATCTGTTGCCGCTGCGTCATCTGCTGCGGCGTCATCGGTTGCGGCGTCATCAGTTGCAGCATCATCAGTTGCAGCATCATCAGTTGCCTCAGTCGCTGCATCAGCTCCCTCTTCTGCCGGTTTGCTTCCACATCCTGCGAGTGTTCCCGCACACATACTCGCTACGAGCAGTGCAGAAATGATTTTCTTTTTCATTACTTCATATCCTCCTTGTGAAATATGATATTTTGTGAGATGTGTCTCACGTGTTATGCATGCATTATAGCTCGCGGCAATTTTTTGTTATATTACATTTTTTTCTTAAAATATCATTTTCATGACCTAAAAAAATTATATCAAAGGTCATACTTTTGACATTTTTGACATGGTTCTGATTTCTGAAAATCCAAACCGTCGTTATAATGCGGGTAAATAAAGAAGCAAACGCACGAAAGGAGACCCTATTTTGAAACCGATTACATTTACAGACAGAAACGGAAGCTTTTCTATTCATAATCCTGAAAACGTCAGCGCGCTCTATTTTCCGCTGGCTTCAGAAGCCGGATTAAAAAGCGCCATCACTCCGAATCTCGGCGGCGATGCCAAGCTGGATCAGGAAAGTTTCCTCTTAGAACCTACCAGTGTGGAGAATCTTCATAACAATAAAAATAACAGAAATTTCTGGTGCGTTGTAAACAACACACAGATATATTCTGCAGCCGGAACATCTGCAGAACAGGAGCTGGATAAATTCACCGATCAGCAGGAAGATAGCCGGGTGGACGCAGGACTGATGTGGCATACATTGACACGCACCTCAAAAAAACTCGGATTAACCTCCACGGTCACTTCATTCATTCCGAATTCAGATACTGATAAGGAAAATGTCGAGATCATGTACGTCACTTTGAAAAACGAATCCGATGCCCCCATAGAGCTCACCTCGTATGCGGCAGTTCCTATTTACGGCCGCAGCGCGGACAATCTGCGCGACCACCGCCATGTTACGTCTCTGCTGCACCGGATCGAGCTGACAGGAAATGGTGTGCTCGTATGCCCGACCATGTCCTTTGACGAGCGCGGTCACCGCACAAACAAACGAATCTACTATGTAATTGGAACGACCGGTGAAGGAAATGCACCGGAGAACTTCTTTCCAACCGTAGAGCTGTTTGCAGGCGAAGGAGGTAGTCTTTCACATCCGCGTGCCGTCTATGAAAAACGTGCCGGCATTCCTGCCGATGCTGATCCGCTCACAATCACAGGCATTCAGGGAAAAGAAGCGATGGGAGCCATGGCATTTGCACCGGTGACACTTGCGCCGAACGAAACCACCTCCTACATCCTTCTGCTGGGCATTGCAGACGACAAATCATGCATAGAAACAGTTGCAAGCTCCTACCGGACTGCCGATCAGGTATTGCATGCGTTGGAGGCGACAAGAGTTTTCTGGAAAAAGCAGGTAAACGTCGATTTCTTAACAGGAGATGCAGATTTCGACTGCCTGATGAAATGGGTCAGCTTCCAGCCGTTTTTACGTCGGCTGTTCGGCTGCTCCTTCCTGCCCCATCACGATTACGGCCGCGGTGGCCGCGGATGGCGCGATCTATGGCAGGATTGTCTGTCTTTGCTTCTCATGGATCCTGCAAATGTCGGCAAAATGATTGAGCAAAACTATGGCGGAGTCCGCATTGACGGCACCAATGCCACGATCATCGGTGACGGAGACGGCAATTTTATTGCAGACCGCAACGGCATTGCCCGCGTCTGGATGGATCACGCCCTCTGGCCGCTCATGACGACCAAGCTCTACATCGACCAGACCGGCGATATCGATATTCTGTATCAGGAAGTTCCTTATTTTAAGGATGCACAGACCATGCGCGGCACACAGATTGATACAAACTGGAATGATGCCTACGGTAACAGGCAGCGCACCGCAGATTACACCATCTACAACGGCAGTATTTTAGAGCATCTGCTCATCCAGCAGCTCACCGCCTTTTACGAGGTGGGAGACCACAACATTTACCGCCTGCGCGGTGCTGACTGGAATGACGCCCTGGATATGGCTTCCAAAAACGGCGAAAGTGTTGCCTTCACCTGCGCCTACGCGGGGAATCTCTCAGATCTTGCCGAGCTCATCCTGCTTTTGGACCGCACCGGAGAAAGCAGCACCGTGGAGCTGCTGGATGAGATTGCCATTCTGCTGGACGATGACGAAGCCCTGTTTGATCATATTGAGAAGAAACAGGCAATTTTGCGGGCATATACCGAAAAATGCCGTCACAACATCAGCGGCAGACGAAGCAGCTTTTCATTGAAAACGATCGCCGCAAATCTGCTGCAAAAGGCGAACCGCCTGCGGGAACATGTCCGTGAACAGGAGTGGATTCCTGCCAAAAACGGCGAAGGATGGTTCAACAGCTATTATGACGATCACGGTAATGCCGTTGAGGGCTTTTTCGACGATCATGTACGCATGATGCTGACCGGTCAGGTATTTGCAATCATGGGGGATGTTGCGACTAAAGAGCAGATCCGTGCGATCGTAAAAAGCGCTGACCACTATCTCTACTGCAAGGAAATCGGCGGTTACCGTCTGAATACAGATTTTCACGAGTTGAAGTTTGACATGGGCCGCATGTTCGGCTTCGCGTACGGAGAGAAAGAAAACGGCGCGGTATTCTCACACATGACTGTCATGTTCGCCAATGCACTCTACCGCCGCGGTTTTGCAAAGGAAGGATGGAAGGCATTAAAGACGCTGGCTGACACTGCTCTGGATTTCGAGACGAGCTGCATCTACCCCGGCATTCCGGAATATTTCCGGGCAGACGGACGCGGTATGTATCACTATCTGACCGGTGCTGCCAGCTGGTATCTTCTGACGATGATTACCGAAGTATTCGGCGTGCGCGGCGCAGCCGGTGATCTGATCATCTGCCCGAAACTTCTGGCGGAGCAGTTTGACGCGGAACACATGGCATCTGTCCGTGTGTCCTTCGCCGGAAAACAGTTTCAAGTTACTTACTGTAATCCGAACAAAAAGGATTTCGGCAGCTATACGGTTGCTGCGGCAGACTGCGACGGCGTAGCCCTCTCTATTGTAGAAGATTCACATGCCGTTCTGTCCCGCGAGCTGTTAGACTCCCTGTCTGACGAGGTTCACCGAATCACAGTGGAACTGAGCTAATCACCGGAATACCCGCAGTCTATGACCGCAAACAGGTTTCAAAATTGCAAGAAAGAAAGGAAAACTTACTACTATGAAATATGGATTTTTTAATGACGAAACACGTGAATACGTGATCACACGCCCTGATACCCCCGCCCCCTGGGTCAACTATCTCGGATCACCCGCATACGGAGCGATTATCTCCAACAACGCCGGGGGCTACAGCTTTGCAAAATCCGGCGCGAACGGACGTATTCTGCGCTATGTATTTAACAATTTTGACGAACCCGGCCGCTACATCTACATCCGCGACAACGGCTCCGGCGACTACTGGTCTGCCTCCTGGCAGCCGGTCGGAAAAGATCTTGACAGCTACAAGAGCGAATGCCATCACGGCATCGGATACACAAAAATGCTGGCAGACTACGCCGATATTCATTCCGAAGCACTCTATTATGTTCCGATCGGCAAGGAACACGAGGTATGGGCACTCTCCGTCACCAACTGTTCTGACAGACAGCGCGAACTGACACTGACCGGCTATGCCGAATTTACCAACCACAGCAATTACGAACAGGATCAGGTCAATTTGCAGTATTCTCTGTTCATCACCCGGACACAATTTGAGGACAATCGCATCATGCAGAAGATCCACGGCAATCTGGACACGCTGGAAAATGGTGAACAGGTAGATAACAAGGATGTCATTGAACGGTTTTTTGGCCTTGCCGGAGCTCCCGTCTCCTCCTACTGCGGAGATAAAGACGAATTTTTAGGATGCTATCACGGCTACGGCGACCCGCTGGGCGTCAGCCATGGTGATCTCGGCAATGTGACAAGCTACAACGAAAATTCCTGCGGTGCCCTCTCCTCTGTCATCACGCTGAATCCCGGAGAGACCAAAACGATTGTGTTCCTTCTGGGCATGAAGCACTCTGCCAAGGCAGCCGAAATCATCGACAGCTATGCTGATCCGAAAACAACAATTGCCGCAGAGATAGCAGACCTGAAGGCTGACTGGTCTCAGAAACTGAATAACCTGAAAATCAAAACGCCAAGCCCGGAATTCAACACGATGATCAACACGTGGAATGCCTACAACTGCTTTATGACCTTTATCTGGTCACGTGCCGCTTCCTTTATCTACTGCGGTCTGCGAAACGGTTACGGCTACCGCGATACTGTTCAGGATATTCAGGGCATCATCCACCTCGCGCCGGAAATGGCAGCAGAAAAGATCCGTTTCATGCTGTCTGCGCAGGTGGACAACGGCGGTGGTCTGCCCCTCGTAAAATTCACACACACACCGGGACATGAGGACACCCCCGATGATGCCTCCTATGTAAAGGAGACCGGTCATCCGGCTTACCGCGCAGATGACGCGCTCTGGCTGTTCCCGACCGTCTACAAATATATTGCGGAAACCGGAAACACTGCGTTCCTCGATGAAGTCATCCCCTTTGCAAATAAGGATGCAGGAACTGTATATGAACACTTAAAACGCGCGGTCCGCTTTTCTCTGGAGCATCTCGGTCCGCATGGTCTTCCCGCCGGACTCTACGCCGATTGGAATGACTGTCTGCGTCTGGGCGCCAACGGAGAATCCTCCTTCGTCGCGTTGCAGTTCTACTATGCGCTGATTATCTCCAGACGCTTTGCCGAGGAGAAAAAGGATATGGCATACATCGCAGAACTGGATCAGCAGATTGCACAAACGGCGGAAAAGATCAACCGTCTCTGCTGGGATAATGACCGTTTCATCCGTGGATTTACGGAAGCAGGCGAACGGATCGGCGCCGCAGCCGATCCCGAGGCAAACATGTGGCTAAACCCCCAGAGTTGGGCAGTCATCAGCGGTCTTGCCACAAAAGAACAGGCAGATGCCGCGCTTGACAATGTCTATGAGCGGTTAAATACCGCATATGGCGCGATTCTTATGGATCCGCCTTACCATGCCCATGCCTTTGACGGTGCACTGGCCGTCATCTATAATCAGGGTACAAAAGAAAATGCCGGTATTTTCTCCCAGTCACAGGGCTGGCTGATCCTTGCGGAGGCACTGTGCGGACACGGTGAGCGCGCCTTTACCTATTTTATGGAAAATGCTCCGGCTGCCCAGAATGACCGGGCCGAAATCCGTCGTTTAGAGCCCTATTGCTACGGACAGTTCACGGAGGGCAAGGCAAGCCCCCACTTCGGACGCTCTCATGTGCACTGGCTGACCGGAACAGCATCCACCGTTATGGTCGGCTGCGTCGAGGGTATATTAGGTCTTCGACCTGACATGCACGGAATCCGTCTCGCGCCGTCCGTACCGAAAGACTGGGAAACCTTCGCCATAGACAAAAACTTCCGTGGAAAGCATCTGCACATCACGGTAAACAACCCGGACAAAAAAGAGAGCGGCTGTACAAAGCTTGTACTGAATGGCACAGCGCTCCCCGACAATTACATCCCCGCCGATCTTCTCGAAACTGAAAATATCATCACACTGACGATGTAATCATATAATATTTAAGAGTGTAAACGAAAAAGGATTGACAATTCCTGCGGCTTTTGCCCGAGCAGGTATGTCAATCCTTTTCAAATTTATGGTATCACTTTGATTCATTTGTCTCCCATTGAACCATATAATGCTCATCGCGGTATTTTTTCGGGGTCATCCCCACCGCCTCACGAAACTGCTGAATAAAATGACTCTGCGAGGAAAAGGATAACCGGTTTGCAATATCAATCATCGAGTAATCACTGTAACGAAGCAGATTTTTGGCGATCTCGATCTTCTGTTCTCTGATATAAGCACTGACCGATATTCCGGTCTCCTTTTTAAACAAGCGCGACAGATAGCTGGCTGACACGCCAAACTCATCTGCCAGATCCTCAATCGTGATCCGCTCCTTGATATGCGCATAAATATATTCCTTACAGGCATTGATATGCTTGGAAGTCGTGTCAGAGCGCAGATAGCGGCGCATTTTCTCCGTGTAATCAATGACCATCTCATCATGCAGACTCTGGACACCTTCTACCGTATGGATATCGTCGAGCTTCTGGATATAGAAATCACTCAGCCCGAACGCCTGCTCCAGCTCCATTCCATTCTGCCTGCAAAGTCTCGCGATCATCGCTGTCGTGATCACAAAATGGTATTTCAGATTGGTCACAGGATTCCTTGACAGGACACCAACACCCTCACTTTCCGTAAATCGTGCTGCCTCACAGTTTTTCTTCACTGCCTCCACATTTCCGTTTGCGACAGCCTCATAAAACAGAAATTCCTCTGTCGGCTGACGGTGATATGCCTCATCAATTTCATCTCCGGCCTCATACAACAGCCATTCGTCCTGATAGTTCATATTTCACCCCTGATTTTATCAAATTCTCCCTGCATTCCGCAGGACCTGCAGATCAGTCCTCCGCAAAATACTCAAACAGCGGTGTGGAAAAATACCGCTCTGCCGTATCCGGAAGAACCGTAACAACCGTTTTCCCTTTTCCAAGCTTCTTTGCCAGACGCAGCGCTGCCGCCACGTTCGTTCCGCTGGAGATTCCACACATGATCCCCTCTCTGCGGGCGAGATCCCGGGCCGTCTGAATCGCCTCGTCATCCGTAACAATGCAGATATCCTCATAGATCTTCTGATTTAAGATCGCCGGGATCACGCCGTCTCCGATACCCATCTGCAGATGCGTCCCGATAGAGCCTCCTGAGAGAATCGCCGCGTGTTCCGGCTCTACTGCCCAGATGGTGATGTCCGGATTTTTCTCTTTTAATGTCTCACCGATACCGGTAATCGTGCCTCCGGTGCCGATTCCGGAACAAAAACCGTGAATCGGTCCATCCACCTGCTCCAGGATCTCCAGTCCGGTCTGATCTCTGTGAACCTGCGGGTTTGCCGGATTTTCAAACTGCTGCGGAACAAAGACTCTTGGATCATCCTTCGCCATCTGAAGTGCCAGTTCCACGCACTCCTCAATCGCCTTTCCGATATTTCCCGCATCGTGGACAAGTATGACTTCTGCCCCATAATGGCGCATCAGCTTTCTGCGCTCCTCACTGACCGAATCCGGCATGATAATGCGCACGTGATAGCCCTCCACCGCGCCTACCAGTGCCAGCCCGATGCCCTGATTGCCGCGGGTCGGTGCCACGATAATCGAATCCTCTCCAATCAGTCCGCGCTCCTTCGCGTCCCTGATCATATTATAAGCCGTCCGCGTCTTGATGGAACCGCCTACATTCAATCCTTCAAACTTCACCAGCACCTGCGCACTGCCATCATCTACCATATGGTTCAGGCGAATCATCGGTGTATGCCCCATCGCCTCTAAAATATTGTTATAAATCATTATATCCGCTCCCTATGTTTGATTTAATTTTTTATTATACCTTATATTTCTAATTTATGCAAAAAAAGATGTGCCTGCAATTACGCAAGACACATCTTTTTCGCTTTTTGACTTATTATTTTACTGAGTAGAAAAACAATACTTTGTAGTGGACTCAAAAACCTCTCCCGGCGCGAGGAACGGCTGTTTAAAATTCTTCTCATTCACGGAGTTGGGGAAATACTGTGTCTCCAGGCAGAAACCATAACGATCGTGATATTCTGCCCCGCCTTT
>JALELN010000146.1 GCA_022771765.1 Lachnospiraceae bacterium
TCCCGGTGGAGATACGTATTGCCACCGGGCTATTTTCTTAATAGAATAGCGAATGAGAGGCTGGAGGAGTTGAAATGAGCAGAAAGTGGAAATTAAATGTAAAAAGGATGGCTGTCTGTGCAATGAGTGCGTAGCTTTTGCTTGCACTGTTCCCCTTGGATGCAGAGGCAAACACCACAAAGAGAAAAGCAGTCAGATATGTAGAAGAGTAGAAGATTTCTCATTCCAACATAGGTCCGGTGGATCATTATGAAAAGTATGGATTTGAAGGGAAAATTAAAACCATATAAAAGTAGTAGAATTAAGCATGTGGTCCACGTTTGCTTTCCTCTATTTTTGCAGTCCTTCCGGTACGGCGCGGTGCTTTGCTGCGTATTCTGTAACCCGGATCTTGATGACGCTGACGATGGAGATCATTTTTTCATCGAAGGTAAAGTCCTTTCCGGTCTGTATTTTCATCAGGTTGGAAAGTGCGGCTTCTTTTTCTTCGGGATCTTCAAGGATCTCCGCGGTTCCCATGCCGAAAACGGTAGAGTAGGCAAGACCATACTGGCAGGCGACTTTCCCTTCAAAGGGCTCCAGATCGCATTCCATCTCGAAACTGACGGTGGGATTTGCACGGATCACATCCAGCTTGTGACCGGTTGTGGCGCTGTGTACATATAAGGTAAGGCGACCGTATTCCATCGTATACCCGTAGTTCATGGGAAGCAGATACGGCTTTCCCTCGTCAATGAATGCCAGATGTACGATCTTGCATTTGTCTAAGATTTCTGTGATACGGTTCATGTCTGTGATCTCATGTTCTCTTCTTGTCATACGTAAACCTCCTCAAAGGGATATTTTTAGATATTTTATCACAACATGATTTGAAATGAAATGAAAAACTGCTATACTGTTAAAAGTGATTCCTATAGTACGTTTTGAAAGGTAGCTGAGTAAAAAGCTGTTGTGGGTAATGATATGAAGACAGGATTGGTTTTAGAGGGTGGCGCTATGCGGGGCATGTACACCGCAGGCGTTTTGGATGTATTTATGGAACAGGGGATTACGTTTGACGGTGTGATCGGTGTCTCGGCGGGAGCTCTGTTTGGTGTCAATCTGCTGAGTAAACAGGCGGGCAGGGTGATCCGATACAATAAGCGTTTTAATGCAGATCCAAATTATCTTGGTCTGCGCCCGCTGCTTCGTACCGGAAATATCGTGGATACCGATTACGCGTATAATCGCGTGCCCCGCACGCTGGATGTGTTTGATGATGAGACATACCGGGCATCGGGCGTACCGTTTTATGCGGTCGTTACGAATATAGAGACTGGGGAGGCGGAATACATAAAGGTGGATAGTGTGTTTGAGCAGATGGACGTGCTGCGGGCCTCCGGATCCATGCCCTTCGTCTCAAAGCCGGTGGAAATAGGTGGAAAAAAATATCTCGACGGGGCGATCACGGACAGTATTCCCTTTGAAAAATTTCAGGAGATGGGTTACGAACGGCTGGTGGTGGTGCTGACGAAGCCTGTGGGCTACGTGAAGAAGCCAATGTCAAAGTCTTTGACACGAATCTGTTATGGGCATCAGTATCCGAAATTTGCAAGGAAGGTGCGTGAACGGCATGTGATGTACAACGCCACGACGGCACGCCTTACTAAGCTGGAACAGGAGGGAAAAGTGCTGGTGCTGCGCCCGTCACAGCGCATAAAGATCAGCCGGGTAGAGAAACATCCGGAGAAGCTGCAGGCGCTCTACGATGTGGGTGTGCGGGATGCGCAAGCTAAAATAGAACAGATCCGGCGTTTTTTGGCGGATACCGGAATGAAAAAGTAAACAATGTAAGGCGTGCAGGCTGTCGGTTCTCTGTGTTTGGCACAGGGAATAGGCAGCTTTTTTACGCTTATTTTACATTCTTTTTACCTGTGGATGATAACGGATTTTACATGCCTTTTCTATAATATATGCCAGAAAAACAAAAGGAGAAAATGTATGGCAGACAAATTTACAGTCAGAAATCTTGAATTATATTACGGAGATTTCCACGCACTGAAAAATATCAATATGGCATTGCCGGAGCATGAGATTACGGCATTTATCGGCCCCAGCGGATGTGGTAAATCGACGTTTTTAAAGACGTTAAACCGTATGAATGATCTCGTTGAAAACTGTCGGATTACCGGTGATGTGCTTTTAAATGATGTAGACATTTTTAATGGGATGAATGTGAATCTGCTCCGCAAGCGGGTGGGTATGGTATTTCAGAATCCGAATCCGTTTCCGATGAGTATTTACGACAATATCGCATATGGACCGCGCACGCATGGAATTAAGAATAAGGCGAAGCTGGACGAGATCGTGGAGCGGTCTTTAAGCCAGGCAGCGATCTGGGATGAGTTAAAGGACAGGCTGAAAAAATCGGCGCTGGGTCTTTCCGGCGGTCAGCAACAGAGACTCTGCATTGCCAGAGCGCTGGCAGTCAATCCGGAGGTCATTCTCATGGATGAGCCGACTTCCGCGCTGGATCCGATCTCCACATCAAAGATCGAGGATCTGGTGCTGGAACTGAAAAAAGAGTATACGATCATTATGGTAACACACAACATGCAGCAGGCAACGCGTGTTTCTGACCGCACAGCATTTTTCCTGTTGGGAGAGGTTGTAGAGTATGATCGGACGGAAAAACTGTTTTCTACACCCTCAGATAAGCGGACGGAGGATTATATCACGGGACGATTTGGCTAAAATCATACATAGAAAGAGAGTAGAACAATGCCTAGAACAAATTTTAAAAAGCAGTTAGAGCAGTTGAATGATCAGATGATTACAATGGGAAGCATGATCGAGAACGCAATTGAGACAGCGATCGCTGCGCTTGTGTCCCAGGATACGGAACGCGCCGAGGAAGCGATCGCGTATGATATGGAGATTGATGCGCAGGAGCGGAAAATAGAGCAGCTTTGCTATCAGTTATTGTTGATGCAGCAGCCGGTGGCAGGAGATCTGCGCCTGGTGTCTGCGACGATGAAAATGATCACAGACATGGAGCGCATCGGAGACCATGCGTCAGACATTTCGGAACTGACACTTTTGATGGCGGGAAAACCGTATCTCAGAGAGATTACGGACATTGAACAGATGGCGAAGGAGACAACCGTGATGGTGACAAACAGCGTGGACGCCTATGTGAATCGCGATTTGAAACTCGCTCAGGAAGTCATCAGCCGGGATGATCTGGTAGACGATTTGTTTAATAAGGTAAAGTCTGAGATTATCGGAGAAATTCGTACCGGACTTGATGACGGTGAGCAGACGACAGACCTGCTTATGGCGGCGAAATATTTTGAGCGCATCGGCGATCACGCAACTAACATCGCGGAGTGGGTCATCTTTTCGCTGACCGGGGAGCACGTGTAAGTAGAGGAATCCAATGGAGGAAAGCCGGATTGTACCGGATTGTATCAGTAAGATTCAATCCGGTATTTTTACGCAATCTTTACATAAAATTTACCTGTCCGCGGTAACAGATTTTACATGACTGCGCCATACTTTGGATATAATAAATCAAAGTAGGAGGTTGAAAATATGGGTGGACTGGTTCTTTTGTGCAAGATTGTAGTGCTTGCGGCGGTGTGTGTCGGGGCAGTGTGGTTTGGATACTGGTATAAGGAACATGTGATGTAGAAAATATCATTGGTGCGGAACTGTTTTATATTTTACATAAATTTTACATTGATTACTCCTGCATTTTACATAATTGTTTTACGATGAAAAGGTTAAGATACGGAATTATTATGTAAAAGGATAAAGGAGTACGAAACATGGATATTTTCGGTTTGCTCACCATGCTCGGTGGGTTGGCACTGTTTTTGTATGGAATGAACACGATGGGCGACGGTCTGGCCAAAATGGCAGGCAGCCGCCTTGAACAGATTTTAGAGAAACTGACGAGTACGCCGATCCGTGCGGTATTGCTTGGCGCGGGGGTGACCGCCGTGATCCAGAGTTCTTCCGCTACAACGGTCATGGTCGTCGGTTTTGTCAATTCCGGCATCATGAAGCTGTCGCAGGCAGTCGGCATCATCATGGGTGCCAATGTGGGAACGACAATCACTTCATGGATCTTAAGCTTATCCGGTGTGCAGGGCGACAGCTTTTTTATCCGGCTGTTGAAGCCCAGCTCATTTTCACCGGTTCTGGCGCTGATCGGCGTTATTTTTCTGCTGTTTTTAAAAGATGAAAAAAAGAAGGATATCGGAACGATTCTGCTGGGGTTTGCCGTGCTGATGTTTGGAATGGAGACGATGAGCGGAGCGGTGGAGCCTCTCGCCGATGTGCCGGAATTTACGAATCTGTTTGTCGCGTTCAAAAATCCGTTTCTCGGGATGCTTGTCGGAGCATTGCTTACAGCTGTCATCCAGAGCTCGTCGGCATCGGTCGGTATTTTACAGGCGATGTGTGCGACGGGAGCGGTCAGCTTTGGCGCTGCGATCCCGATTATCATGGGTCAGAATATCGGTACCTGTGTGACCGCGATGATTTCCAGTATCGGCGCCAGCAAAAATGCGAAGCGTACGGCACTTGTGCATCTGTATTTTAACGTGATCGGAACGGCAATTTTTATGGTTGTTTTTTATACCTTAAACGCGTTTTTACATTTTTCATTTCTGAATCAGGCAGCAAACGGAGCAGGCATCGCCCTCGTCCACTCAGCATTTAATATTGCGGCAACCCTTATACTGCTCCCGTTTTCTAAGGTGCTTGAGCGGCTGGCGGTTCTCACGATTCCGGATCACGGCGGGGAGACGGAAGAGGCAGAACAGAAAAAGAGACTTGCGGATGCCGGAATGAAGCTGTTGGATGAGCGTTTTCTGGAGCATCCTTCCTTTGCGGTTGCACAGGCGAAGGCGGCGGCCAATGAGATGGCAAAGCTCGTAAATGAGGCGCTTACCCTTGCGATGGAGCTGAATGAGGGGTATGATAAGAAGAAAATAAAGCAGATCTGTGATTTGGAGGAACGGGTGGATGCCTATGAGGACGGACTGGGTACCTATCTCGTGCAGCTTTGCGCAAAACCCCTGACGGAGCATGACAATCATGTGCTGACAACGCTCTTAAAGAGTATCAGTGATCTGGAGCGCATGGCGGATCACGCGGTCAATCTGGCAGAAAACGCGCAGCGCAGGCACCGGGAGGACGCACGTTTTTCCAAAAAGGCGACGGCAGAGCTGGCAGTGTTTACACAAGCTCTGCGTGATATTATTCAGGTTACTTTTCACGCGTTTGAAAATGCGGATGTGGAAGAAGCATCCCATGTGGAGCCATTGGAGGAGGTCATCGACGATCTGAAGGAGGAGATTCGCTCCCGCCATATTAAACGTCTGGCGAAGGGCAAATGCACGATTGAGCTGGGCTTTGCGCTGACAGATCTTGTGACAAACTATGAGCGAATTGCTGATCACTGTTCGAATATTGCGGTGGCGGTGATCCAGGTGGATGAAAAGGAGCACGATGTGCATAAATATCTCGGACAGATCAAGACGGAGGATCCGAAATTTGCGCAGTTGTACCATAGCTACAAGGAACGCTACGCATTGGAATAAAAAAAGGAGATGGGTAAAAAATGGCAACGATCTATGTGGTGGAGGACGATCAGAACATACGGGAGATAGAGAGCTTTGCCTTAAAAAATGCCGGTTTTGAGGTAGAGGATTTTGAGTGTGCCGCCGCGTTCTATAAGCGGATGGAACGGGTGCTGCCGGATCTGATTCTGTTAGATATTATGCTGCCGGACCGGGACGGGCTGGAGATCTTAAAGGATCTGCGCGCCCGCGTGGAGACGAGACGGCTGCCGATCATTATGGTGACGGCGAAGACAACGGAGATCGATAAAGTGAAGGGGCTGGATATGGGCGCAGATGATTATCTGACGAAGCCCTTTGGCGTGATGGAACTGATCTCGCGGGTCAAGGCGCTCATGCGCCGCAGCAGCGGCCTTCAGGAGGATACATTGCTGCAGTTTCAGGAACTTGTCATGGATCTGGAAAAGCATCGCGTGAGCGTGCAGGGCGAGCCGGTGGAACTGACCTTTAAGGAGTTCGAGCTGCTGCGTATTTTTATGCAGAATGCCGGGATTGTCCTGCAGCGGGAAACCCTGATGAATAAGGTATGGGGAACCGATTACGAGGGCGAGAGCCGCACACTTGACATGCATATCAAGACGCTGCGCCAGAAAATCGGTACCTACGGCAACCATATCAAGACAGTGAGAAATGTCGGTTATCGGTTGGAGTGATTGTTTTATGAAGAGAAAAATCAATGCCCGGTTTGTGCTGCTGACCGTGATGTCGGTCATTCTGACACTGGTGCTGGCAACCCTGGCATATTATGAACTGTTTAAAAAAGAAGTGTTGGCAGATTTGCGGTCGTATACATATGTACTGGAGCATGCCGGTGTGTTTGACGATATGACGGCGATGCAAGAGTACACATTGTCGGATACGGATGTTCGCATTACGCTCATTGATCCGGATGGCGCGGTCCGCTATGACAGTCAGGCGGATGCACAAGATATGGATAATCACGAAAATCGTCCGGAGATCGCAGATGCCCTTCATATGGGAAGCGGTGAGGCGATCCGCCATTCCGACACGATCGGGCGGAATCTGTTTTATTATGCGGTGAAAATGGATAACGGATCGGTGCTTCGCGTGGGGAAGGAGACTGGCAGTATCTGGTCTGTGTTTACGAGTATTCTGCCGTGGATCGCAGGGATCGGTGTCGGACTGATTCTGATTGGTCTGGTACTGTCTCATTATCTGACAATGCAGCTTTTGGAGCCGATCGAGCGTATGGCAAACGATATGGATCACCTGGATTCCATGACGGTCTACAAGGAGATGATCCCCTTCACTACCAAGATCCGCAAACAGCATGAGGATATCATCAAAAACGCGAAGATGCGTCAGGATTTTACGGCAAATGTGTCTCATGAGTTAAAGACGCCGCTGACTGCTATTTCCGGTTACTCGGAGCTGATCGAAAACGGTATGGCGACCGATGCGGATGTCCGTCGGTTTGCGGGGGAGATTCACAAGAATTCCAAGCGGTTGCTGACGCTGATTAATGATATCATCCGCTTGTCGGAGCTGGATGTCTCGGAGCAGAGCCTGACGATGCAGGAGGTAGATCTGTACGAGATCGCCCGCACCTGTGTAGATATGCTGCAGGTCAGCGGCGAGAAGCACGATATTTCCATCTCACTCCTGGGTACGAGCTGTATCGTTAACGCGAACCGTGAGATGATGGAGGAACTGGTCTACAACCTGTGCGACAATGCGATCCGCTACAACAATGCCGGAGGATCTGTCAAAGTCTGGGTCATGAAAAAGGATGGTCATGCCGTCCTGTCGGTGAAGGATACGGGTATCGGCATTCCCAAAGAAGATCAGGAGCGCATTTTTGAGCGTTTTTATCGTGTGGACAAGAGCCGTTCCAAGTCCACCGGAGGCACCGGCCTTGGACTTGCGATTGTCAAGCATATTGTCGAGCAGCATGACGCAAAGCTGGAGATCGACAGTAAGCTGGGCGAGGGCACGGAGATCCGGGTGATGTTTTAAAAAATATAAAGCCTTAAACATCATAGTGATATGAGTTTAAGGCTTTTTTATTTCATATTTGTTCTGCTGTTCGTGCAAAACTTGACGCAGGGGTGCGAAGTAACTATAATGATTAGAGAAATTGGGTAAAAAAGATGAGGAGTGACATGTTGTGAGGAGTTGTTTGAAAAAATCTGTTTTGTTTCTGTTTCTGATGGCCACTGTATGGATGACTGCGACGAACACACAGGCTGCTGAGAAGAAAGTTACAGCCACGATTGCCAGTGAAACCGTCACGGTCGGAAAACAGATCCGGATTGAGACGAAGACAAAGAACGTAACCTATGCGACCAGTGATCC
>JALELN010000151.1 GCA_022771765.1 Lachnospiraceae bacterium
AATAAATCAGAAAAAATTCTCGATGCTCTGCAGCAACTTCTGGAAGAACGAACTATTCAGCACATTTCCGTGAGTGACATCGCTGCCAAAGCCGGAATCGGAAAAGGAAGCATTTACTATTACTTTGACTCCAAGGATTCCATCGTTGACGCATTAATTAAGCGTAGCTATGAAAAACCTCTTCAGACTGCAAAGACACTTGCTACCCAGACAAATATATCTTCCTTTACACGGATGGCTATGCTCTTTCAGGCGTGCCAGAGCTCCTCTGCAATCTTTTTGAGACAAAAACAACACACATCTGCAAGCGCGCAGGATCTCGCCTTTTTGCATCAGAAATATTTAAGTTATGTGATCTCTGAATTAAAACCCGCCCTGACGGAGATCATCTCTCAGGGGATTGAGAGCGGAGAAATACACTTTGACTACCCGGCTGCACTGGCAGAGATTGTTCTGATTGTCATTGCGGTAAAATTCGATAATTCACTCATTCCTTCCACACAGGAGGAGACTGCAGATACGCTGCAGGGATTAATTTCTCTATTAGAAAAGGGCACCGGTGTGCCCACCGGTACCCTTGACTATCTGTCAATTACAAAGTAAACCTTTTTTTCCTATTTCAGCACGAATGAATCTGCCGTCTGCTTCAGGCTTCTGCTATCACGTCCTGCATCGTATAATATCCGGGTTCTCTACCCTTTAAAAATTTGGCTGCCTGAACCGCACCTTTTCCGAATACGGCACGTGAATAGGCGGTGTGTTTAAATTCAATCACCTCATCAGTTCCCGCAAAGATCACCTCGTGCTCACCGACAATCGTGCCGCCACGCACTGCCGAGATGCCGAGCTCCTTCGCGTCTCTCTTCTGTCTGCGGTCACTGCGGTCATACACATACTCATACTGCCCATCCATCGCCTCATTGATGGAATCAGCCAGCGCAATCGCTGTTCCGCTGGGCGCGTCCAGTTTCTGATTGTGATGCTTTTCCACGATCTCCACATCAAATCCGGCAGGTGCAAACACCTTGACCGCCTTCTGCAAGAGATCCATCAGCGTATTGATGCCCAGCGACATATTCGCAGACTTTAAAACTGCGACCTTTTTGCTTGCCTCTTCGACTTTTGCCAGCTGCGCGTCAGATAATCCGGTGGAACAGAGTACCACCGGCACTCCCTTTTCCGCACACCAGTCTAACAGTCCGTCCACGGCACCGGCATTGGAAAAATCAATCACGGCATCCGCCTGCACATCGCAATCGGCAATGTTTCCAAAGACCGGAAAATCATTCTTTTTTTCTGTATAAGTATCCACACCTGCAACGATCGTGATCTCGGGGTCATTCTCGCAAAGTCCTGCGATCATCTGCCCCATTCGTCCGTTGCAGCCGTGCATGATTACATTTGTCATCTTCTATCCTCCACAAACAGTGTTTCTATTCCGTTACCTTTAAACCGTAATTCTTCATCACCTGGATAAGTTTTGCCGCATTTGCCTCACTCATCTCACATAAGGGCGAACGAAGCGGTCCAACCTCAAAGCCCATCGCATTCAGCGCACGCTTCACAGGAATCGGATTCACCTCAGAGAACAGTGCATCCACCAACGCACGTCCTTTCAGCTGAATCTCTGCTGCCTTCTTGAAATCACCGTCTAATGCATACATACACATGTCATGCACATCCCTCGGTGCCACATTGGACCAGACAGAAATCACGCCAACAGCTCCGATGGACATAAGCGGTACGACAATACCGTCCTCGCCGGAATACATGTCGATCTTGCCGTCACATAAATCCATTGTGGTCACTGCCTGTGACACATTTCCGGTTGCTTCCTTCAGACCCACAATGTTGTCATAGGTCTTCACCAGTGTCGCCGCGGTCTCCGGCAGAATATTACAGCCGGTACGACCCGGTACATTATACATAATGATCGGCAGCTTGGTCGACTGCGCGATCTGACCGTAATGGCTGATCAGTCCTGCCTGCGTTGCCTTATTATAATAAGGAGTCACAACCAGCGCGCCGTCACAGCCTGCCTCATAAGCTTCCTGTGTCAGCTGAATTGCAGTTCTTGTACAATTAGATCCGGTTCCTGCCACAACCGGTATCCGGTGCTTTGTCATCTCGACAGCCGCGCGGATCACATCCGCGTGCTCTTCCATTGTAAGCGTGGAACTCTCACCTGTTGTACCCGCGATCACAATGCAGTCTGTTCCGTTGTCTATCTGAAACTGAATCATCTCATCCAGCTTGTCATAGTTTACCTCAAAATTATCTTTCATAGGTGTGACAATCGCCACACCGGCACCTTTAAAAATTGCCATTGTTGTATCTTCCTCCTGCCTGTGCAAACTTTTCGTTACTGCTCAGTTCCTTTGCAGTTCCGATGCAAAAATCACTGAACAGACACTTTTCTCTTAGTATACTATATTCGAAATTCTGCCAAATGTAAAGTGCCCTGTGATTGACAGGGCACTTTTTTTCTTAACTTTTTTATTTTTCTGATTTAATTTTATAAATCTCATCCGCATAGGAACGGATCGATTCGTCCATATTCCGTCCGGTCAGGATCAGATCCATGCCACCGGAACGAGACTTAAGAAGATTTTCCAGTTCCTCCTTTTCCAAAAGCCCCGCATCCACCAGTCCGAGTATCTCATCCAGAATCAATAGATCGCATTCTCCGGTCAACAGCACCTTTCTGGCAAAATTGACACCGTTTTTGATATTTAACTGCGCTTCCTTTTTTTCCTCCGGTGACAGATTCTCATAGCACACGTCACTTTTTTCGAACCGGAATACCTTGATCTCAGGCTCCAGCTTTTTCATGAACTGCGCCTCGTCCTCCATCCTGCCCTTTAAATAATGAATGATAAACACGCTCTTTCCCTCGCTGGCCGCCTGAAGCGCGCGTCCCATCGCTGCAGTAGATTTGCCGTGTCCCTCTCCATAAAATATTCGTACGATTCCTGTATCCATCTTCATTGCCTCCCTACGGTGAACTGTTCCGTTCATTCACAGTTCCGCTACAATCCAAGCAAGAATAGCACATTTTCCCGAAAAAGTAAAGCCTTGCCCCTTTTTACGCCTCCAGACAGTCGATCTTGCTGACTGACACCTCGTAAGCAATCCGCTTTTCCGTCTCGAATTCATTGAGTTTTTTCACGTACTCGCGGCTCTGTATTCTGCCCCAGATCTGCACATGCGCGCCGACCTCAAAACCTGCGGCATAGCGGGCATTTCTTCCCCAGCAGATACTCGGAATATAATCAGATTTCCCATAAGAACGGTTGACGGCGATCAGAAGATCCGCAATCTCGCGTCCCAGCGGTGTTTTCCTGTAAATAGGTTCCTTGCAGATATATCCATCCAGAAAAATCTGATTGCTTTTCACGTCCTCGCCCGGCTCCTCGGTAAACTCGATCTCTCTGGCGAATACAGACAGCACCAGCCTGTTTTTCTTTTCCTCATGCCTGTTGTAGGAGCGAAACTGCCCTACCACGCATATATACTGTCCCTCATAATTCTGCGTCACATCAATCAGACGCTCAGACACCATGACCGGTATGTAATCCGCGTAATTACTCAGGCGGTTCACGGCGACCTCTACCATATAGAAGCCCTCCCCGTACACCTCATGACTAAATGTAAATCCTGATACAATTTGTCCTGCGATAACCACCTGATTGTTTTCAAATATCTTGTCTCCCATAGAAATTCTCCTTTCGCTTTTGCCTTGTAACCGGATGTTTCCTGTGCAGTTACAAAACGGTTTCTTTTATAATCTATTTCGTGACTGCATGAATCATACCAGCCATTTTGTGCGAAAGTCGCAGTTTCCTGTCGATAAAATAAATTTTTTTGCAGTTGCACCGGAAACTAATAAAATATTGTTTTTCAAATATGCACTTGCATAATCTGATCTTTGTGGTATACTAGCCGGTGGACATTTAATCAGAGAAGGAAATTTAAGAAAGAAGGAAACAAACACTTATGAAAACTACAAGAGACGACATTCGTAACATTGCAATCATCGCCCACGTCGATCACGGCAAGACGACACTTGTGGACGAGCTGTTAAAACAGTCCGGTGTATTCCGCGCCAATCAGGAGGTACAGGAGCGCGTCATGGACTCCAACGATATTGAACGCGAGCGCGGCATCACCATTCTGTCAAAAAATACTGCTGTTTTCTATAAAGATGTAAAAATCAACATCATCGACACTCCCGGCCATGCGGATTTTGGCGGCGAAGTAGAACGTGTGCTGAAAATGGTAGACGGCGTTGTGCTCGTCGTCGACGCTTTCGAAGGTGCGATGCCGCAGACCAAATTTGTGCTCATGAAAGCGCTGGATCTGGATCTTCCGGTCATCGTCTGCATCAACAAGATCGACCGTCCGGAAGCAAGACCCGCAGAGGTTATCGACGAAGTGCTGGAACTTTTCATGGATCTGGATGCTTCCGATGAGCAGCTGGACTGCCCCTTCGTCTATGCTTCCGCCAGAGACGGCTACGCCATGCTCGACCTTGCAGACGAGCGCAAGGATATGACTCCTTTATTCGAGACAATCATCAACTATATTCCGGCTCCTACCGGTGATCCGGACGCCAATACGCAGGTGCTCATCAGCACCATCGACTACAATGAATATGTGGGACGTATCGGTGTCGGCAAGGTAGACAACGGCGTGCTCCGTGTCAATCAGGATGCAGTGGTCGTAAACCACCACGAACCGGACAAGCAGAAAAAAGTGCGTATCAGCAAACTCTATGAGTTTGACGGTCTGAACAAAGTAGATGTCACAGAGGCAGGCATCGGCTCCATCGTGGCGATCTCCGGTATCGCGGATATTCACATTGGTGATACGATCTGCGCGCCGGAAAATCCGGTCGCGATTCCCTTCCAGAAGATCTCCGAGCCGACACTGGCGATGAATTTTATCGTCAACGATTCACCGCTGGCCGGTCAGGAAGGAAAATACATCACCTCCCGCCATCTGCGTGACAGACTGTTTCGCGAGCTGAACACCGATGTATCCCTTCGGGTGGAAGAGACCGAGGACGCAGATACCTACAAGGTGTCCGGCCGCGGGGAGCTGCATTTATCCGTACTGATCGAGAACATGCGCCGTGAGGGCTACGAGTTTGCGGTCAGCAAGGCAGAGGTGCTCTACCACACCAACGAGCAGGGCAAAAAGACCGAGCCGATGGAGCTCGCCTATGTGGATGTGCCGGATGAATTTACCGGTGTCGTCATAGACAAGCTGAGCCAGCGCAAGGGTTCTCTGTTAAACATGGGTTCCATCAGCGGCGGCTACACAAGACTGGAGTTTCGCATTCCCTCCCGCGGACTGATCGGTTATCGCAATGATTTTATGACCGACACCAAGGGAAATGGTATTATCAATACGATCTTTGACGGCTACGACGAATACTGCGGCGACATACAGTACCGCAAGACCGGTTCCCTCATCGCCTTTGAGACCGGCGAGAGCGTGACTTACGGTCTGTTCTCCGCACAGGACCGCGGTACTCTCTTTATCGGCCCCGGCGAAAAGGTCTATTCCGGTATGGTCATCGGAATGAGCTCCAAGCCGGAGGATATTGAATTAAATGTCTGCAAGAAAAAGCATTTGACAAATACCCGTTCCTCCAGCGCGGACGAGGCGCTGACGCTGGTACCTCCGAAGGTACTCAGCCTGGAGCAGGCGCTTGAGTTCATCGACACCGATGAGCTGCTGGAGATCACACCCGAGAGCATCCGTATCCGCAAGCGCATTCTTGATCCGACGCTGCGCAAGCGCGCAAGCTTTAACGCCAAAAATAAATAACTCTGCCACGCATACGATAAAGGAGGATATTGTGATGAATTTAGGTTCCCGCCTGAAACAGATTCTGAAAGAGCGCGGACTGACTGTCACCCGGTTTTCCAAGGAAGCAGGTGTACCTGCACAGACCATCTATGCGCTGATTAACCGCGACAGCAACAAAGCGGATATGGATATTCTGATCAAGCTGCTCACGGCACTGGATATGGATCTCTTTACCCTCATGGGTGTCGATGTTCCTGCCGGTGCAGGCGCGGACACATGTGGTTCCAAAGCAGCGCTGTAAGAAATTTTTTAAAAGCGGGGAGTGCCAAATGACACTCCCCGCTTTTAATTCCTGTCATCACATTAACGGCATATGACAGGCGCATACTCATCAAAAGTTTGCTCATGCCCTGTCGGAAATCGTTCTAACCGTTTTGCTGCCTTTTTTATCTTTCTTGAATAATTTTCTGCGTATTCACGGTACTTGAAATGCAAAAGGATATATTTTTTCTTTTACATCCGCTTTTCCACTCTGCGTAATAACAACTTTATATTTCTTGCCGGTCAAGCAATTCTCCCTATAGTGCGTCGATTTCTTCCCACGCTTCATCGATTGTCTGTACTCTGCCATGTTCCAGATCATCTATGGCTTCATCCAGTTTTTCAAATAAAATATCCATCATATCATTCAAAGAGCCACTCGTATCATGTGTTTTTGTTACCTGTGCTAATGCCATGACCATCATTCCCTCCTATTATTCTTCTGTTATCAGCATAACACCCTTGATAAAAAATAACCACTCTTTTTTCACTCCTCAAAAGTTCGTTCCTTGTAGAGTAACCGCTCCTTCTGTTCACACATCGTATCACCGCAAGCAGACATTTTCAACATGGCATAATCACGAATTAATTTTTCTATTTTCGTCAAATGTACCAAACGACTATCATGATTTGCAATGAAATCTCCCGAATACACGGAAAAAAGAGCCCCGAAACGTCTGTTTCAAGAGCTCTTCTCCACGATAAAAAATCACTTTTGTGCAGTTTGCCAATGGCAACTACTCATATTCATACTCTTCTAATCCATCTCCTGTTTTGCTTTCGCTTCCAGGATCGCCTGGTTGAGCTGCAGCATCTTTGCGTCCATCATGGACACAATCTCGGAACACTCCTTTAAGTCACGGCTGATATATTCCGGCGCGTTGCCCTCGAATTTATAGTAGATCTTGTGCTCGAGGCTCGCCCAGAAATCCATGGCAATCGTGCGGATCTGTATCTCCACCTTCGTGTCCACCACCCGGTCGGACAAAAAGATCGGCACGGATACGAGCATGTGATAGCTCTTGTAGCCGCTCTCCTTCGGATGCTTGATATAATCTTTTACCGAAATGACCGTCAGATCGTTCTGCTTGCCGATCATCTCCGCCATGCGGTAAATATCCGATGTAAAGGAGCAGACGATCCGGATGCCTGCGATATCATTGATGTACTGTACCATATTTTCCAAACTCGTATCGCGTCCGTTCCGCTTGAGCTTTTTACAGATACTCTCCGGCGACTTGATGCGGGATTTGATATACTCAATCGGATTGTATCTGTGGATATGTACAAATTCATCATTCAAGATCTCCAGCTTTGTACCTACCTCTTTCAGTGCCGAATTGTATAGAAAGATCAACGTTTCCCAGCTCTCCGCGTTATCCTGAAAAACCTCCTCTGCCTGCATAGTTACCCCTCCTCAATGACATGAATTTCCAGATAATCAAAATCGATCTCCTCGATAAAACAGTCCTTCGTAAACCGCGCTTTTGCATGGCGTTTGAATTCTGCGATCGTGGCATCCAGCCAGATCGGCTTCCCCAGATCAAACACCTGACACACCTCATCGATCCCCCGAAAGATTTTGTGTGTGCGCGTATCATCCGAATGGTCCTCATACACGTAGTCGCGCAGCAAATGATTGTCCTTCATCAGTTTAAACCAGATGCGCATATTGCCGTGTCCTCCTTCGCATTTCTGCACTGTCTGTGCGCCTCGTACATGAGAATCCCCGCTGCCATGGCAGCATTGAGGCTTTCCAGCCGTCCCTCCATCGGAATCTTGAGATACGTGTCCGCCAGGTCCGCGGTCTCCTTCTTCAGACCGTTGCCCTCGTTGCCGATCAAAAAGGCCGTCGCCCCCGTAAAATCCAGTTCGTCATAGTATTTCTCGCCCCGCAGATGTGCCGCATAAGTATGAACGCCAGCCTCACGCAGTTCTTCCAGCGTGGCATGCAGATCCTCCGACACGTAAAACGGCATACGATAAATGCTACCCATTGTGGCGCGCACGGTCTTTGGTGAAAAAAGATCCACCGTCTCCCGGCTCATGATCACGCCGGTCAGCCCCGCGCCCTCGCCGGTTCGAAACATCGTGCCCAGATTTCCGGGATCCTGTATGTCTTCCAGCACCAGCAGCCTCGTCCGCTCTTCCTGCAGCAGATCCGAAAACTCATACACCGGCTGCCGCACAATGGCAAGAATCCCCTGCGGCGTACCGGTGTCACTGACATGCGCAAATACATGATCGCTCACCAGTTCATAGTCTATGCCGGTTTTTGCGAGACATGCATGATTTTTTTCTTCTTTTAAAAACTGTTCCGATACGTACACCTTCTGCAAAAGCTCCCGGGGTGTCTCCTGAAACATTTTTACGCCTTCAACAATAAAGGCGCGCAGTTCCCTACGCGCCTTTGCCTTTTTATTTAATTGTACGATCGTTTTCATCTGCTGATTCGATGTACTTGTGATCATATCAATTCCTATCTTGCCAGAGTGTTGCAAATGTCAAACTCATAGTCGTTGACACTCTTCTCCATTGCCAGCGCCTCATCAATGTCAAAGTCTACCACCTGGTTTTTCTTTAATGCTACAACGCGGTTGCTCTTGCCCTCACACAGGCAGTCCACTGCATACGCGCCCATCACGGAACCCATCATACGGTCTCTTGCTGTCGGGCTGCCGCCACGCTGCATGTGACCTAAGATCGTAGCGCGTGTCTCTACGCCGGTAGCAGCCTCAATGCGGCGTGCCATAGAAGTAGAGTGACCGATACCCTCCGCGTTGATAATGATGTGATGCTTTTTACCTCTCTTGCGGTTCTCGATAATATTGTTTACCAGACGCTGCTCATCATAATCATATTTCTCCGGAAGTAATACATCCTCCGCACCGTTGGCGATACCGCACCACAATGCAATATATCCGGCACCGCGTCCCATTACCTCGATAATTGAGCAGCGCTCGTGTGAAGTAGAGGTGTCACGTACCTTATCGATTGCCTCCATCGCCGTATTCACTGCCGTATCAAAACCGATCGTATAGTCGGTGCAGGAAATATCCAGATCGATCGTTCCCGGGACACCGATGGTATTGATGCCGTTCGCAGCCAGCTTCTGCGCGCCTCTGAAAGAACCGTCACCACCGATGACTACCACGCCGTCGATGCCGTACTTTCTGCAGATCTCTGCGCCCTTAGCCTGTCCCTCGGGAGTCGTGAACTCCTTGCAGCGTGCAGTCTGTAAAATCGTACCGCCGCGCTGAATGATATCAGATACACTGCGCTTGTTCATATCAATAATCTCTTCCTGAAGCAGACCTGCGTATCCTCTCTGAATACCCTTTACCTGCTTGCCTGCTGCCAGGGCGCGTCGAACGACCGCACGGATCGCAGCGTTCATTCCGGGGGCATCTCCACCACTGGTCAGTACACCAATCGTATGAATCTCTTTTGACATAATATTTGAAACCTCCTGTATGATAATCTAGTTTTGTTCGTAAACCCTATCTTGTTTATTCTAATCTCTTTTTGCACCGTTTTCAATAGCCTTTTCGACGACTTTTACATTTTTTTTGCCAAAAATACGATAAAATTGCTCCAAATCCAGCGAATCTACCGAAACATTCCAGTTTGCAGGCAGACGTTTGACCGCTTTGATACCCGAAATATAGATGACGACCTCATCCTTTCCCTCGCTCATGCGCAGTAAATCATACATCTGCTGTTCTGCTTTTGCATAATCTTCTTTCGTGGCAAACTGCAACCAGAGTTCTTTTTTTGCATCGGAAAATGAATAGATCCGCTCACAGATCAGCTTGCCGTTCTTTTCTTCCTCCGCGCTGACACGGCCGGAGACAAACACCTTCGCGTCATCCGCGATCAGTTCCCGATACTTCTCAAAATCTCTCGGAAAAACGATGACCTCTGTCGTCCCGTACAGATCCTCGATCGTCAGGAATGCCATGGTCTTATTGTTTTTTGTGAATTTCACGGTCTTGTCCGTGATCATGCCGCCGATCATCACATGCGCCCCGTCGGTCAGCTTCGCCTCACCGGCCTCTTCGTCGTAAACAAAATCGGTAGACACCGCCGTGATGTTTTTACGCCATTTTTCCTCGTATTCCTCCAGTGGATGCCCGCTGACATAGACACCCAGCACTTCTTTTTCAAAGGAGAGCAGTTCCTCCTTACCAAACTCCGGCACATCCGGCATGCGGATCTCAAACTCCTGCTTGTTCTCAGCCGGAGCAAAATCGAACAGACTCATCTGGCCTTCCACAGAACTCTTTCGCTCCTGTGCTGCCTGATCCATGATCATCGGATAAATGAGCGTCTTCTGTCTGCGATTGCCTTCCAGACAGTCAAAAGCACCTGATTTGATCAGATTTTCCACAGCCCGCTTGTTGACCTCACGGCTGCCCACACGGTCAATAAAATCCTTCAGGCTCCGGTAGCGCCCACCGCGCTCCCGCTCCTCCACGATGGCACATACAACCGGCGCTCCGATACTTTTGATGGCGTTCATGCCATAACGGATCGCTCCGTCAGCCACCGAAAAGTCACCTTCGCCCTCATTGATATCCGGGGGCAGGATCGCGATCCCCATACTCCGGCAGGTCTGGATATACTCAGACACCTTTGTCGTATTATCCTTTACCGAAGTCATGAGCGCAGCCATAAATTCAACCGGATAATAATATTTTAAGTAAGCCGTCTGATACGCGACCACCGCATACGCCGCTGCGTGGGATTTGTTAAAGGCGTACTTCGCGAAATCGATCATCTCGTCATAGATCTTATTTGCGGTCTGCTCTGAGATTCCGTTTGCGATGCAGCCCTTTACCCCCTGCTCCTCATTGCCGTAAACGAAGTTTTTGCGCTCTTCCTCCATGACATGGGTTTTCTTTTTGGACATGGCACGGCGCACAAGATCACTGCGGCCCAGCGTATAGCCCGCCAGATCCCGCACAATCTGCATGACCTGTTCCTGATAGACAATACATCCGTAGGTTGGGGCTAAAATTGGCTCCAGCTGCGGACAATCATAGACGATTTTGTCCGGATTGTTTTTTCCCCGTATGTAGGCCGGAATAAAGTCCATCGGACCGGGGCGGTACAGCGAAATGCCCGCAATGACATCTTCGAGATTCTGCGGTTTTAATTCCTTCATGAAGTTTTTCATGCCCGCGCTTTCCAGCTGGAACACGCCCTCACATTTTCCGGTGCAGAGAGATTCATAGACGGCCTTGTCATCGTAATCGATCCGGTCTACATCAATGTGTCCTTTGCCGCCCTTTTCAATCAGCTTGCAGGCATCATCGATGACGGTCAGTGTCCGAAGCCCCAAAAAGTCCATCTTAAGAAGCCCCAGTTCCTCAATCGTTGTCATCGTAAACTGCGTCGTGATCACACCGTCGGCTCCCCGGGAGAGCGGTACATATTCCTCCATGGGGAGACGGCTGATCACCACGCCCGCCGCATGGACGGATGTATGCCTCGGCAGACCCTCCAGCTTTCGCGACATGTCGATGAGCCTGTGTACCGTCTCATCATTTTCATAGGTCGTACGAAGCTCGGCATTCATCTGAAGCGCCTTGTCGATGGTGATGCCAAGCTCCATCGGAATACTCTTTGAAATATTATCCACAAACGCATAGGGCAGATCCATGACACGCCCCACATCGCGGATCACACCGCGCGCCGCCAGCGTACCGAAGGTGATGATCTGCGTCACACAGTCCTTGCCGTATTTTTCAATGACATAATCAATGACCTCCTGCCGTCTCTCGTAGCAGAAATCCACGTCAATATCGGGCATGGACACACGCTCCGGATTTAAGAAACGCTCAAAAATCAGGCTGTATTTGATGGGATCGATGTTCGTGATGCCCGTCGTATATGCCACAAGAGAGCCCGCCGCGCTGCCTCGTCCGGGGCCCACCGGAATCCCGTGGGTACGGGCATAGTTGATATAGTCCCAGACAATGAGGAAATAATCTACGTAGCCCATTTTTTCGATAATGCCCAGCTCATAAGAAAGCTTCGGCTCCAGCTCCTGCCACTTGTCCGGATACCGCTCTTTCAAACCGTCATAGCAGAGCTTATTCAGATATTCTAAAGATGTATATCCCTCCGGTACATCGTAGCGCGGCAATTTTGTATTTCCAAACTCGATCTCTACATGACACCGGTCTGCAATCTTTTGCGTGTTTTCCAACGCCTGCGGCACATAAGAAAAGAGCGCGCGCATCTCCTCCTCGCTCTTGACGTAATACTGTCCGCCCTCATAGCGCATCCGGTTTTCATCCGACAGCTTCGCCGCTGTCTGAATACACAAAAGGATATCGTGCGCCTCCGCATCTTCAGCGTAGGTATAATGGCAGTCATTGGTGGCAATCAGCCCGATACCGGTCTCCTGCGACATGCGAAGAAGCCCCGCATTGACCTTCTGCTGCGCGGGAATGCCGTGATCCTGCATCTCCAGAAAAAAATTGCCCTTACCAAAAATGGCTTCATAGCGCAGCGCCGCTTTCTTTGCGCCCGCGTAATCGTCATGGGCCAGCGCTCTTGCCACCTCGCCTGCCAGACAGGCGCTGGCGCAGATAATTCCCTCATGATACTGCTCCAGCACTTCAAGGTCCACGCGGGGCTTATAGTAATACCCTTCCGTAAAACCCTTGGAGACAATCTTCACAAGGTTTGCGTAACCTGTATTATTCTCCGCCAGCAGAATCAGATGGTAGTAGCGCTCCTCTCCCCGCCCTGCCTCGCGGTCAAAGCGTGAACCGGGTGCTACATACACCTCACACCCGATGACGGGGTTGATGTCTGCCGCCCTGCACGCTTTATAAAAATCAATGACACCGTACATCACACCGTGGTCGGTAATCGCCGCCGCATTCATGCCAAGCTCCTTCACGCGGGCTACATATTCTTTTATCTTATTCGAGCCATCCAAAAGGGAATACTCGGTATGTGTGTGTAAATGTACGAATGACATGATCTGATCTCCCTATCTGATCTCCCTATTTCAGTGCTGTGATCGCGCCTTCGAACGCGCTGTGATCGGTTCCGTAAAATTCACCTGCATCTGCCGCAGATGCCTTTGCGGGATCAATCGGAAGCTTTGCGAATACAGGAATTCCCAGCTCACCTGCCACCTCGTCCACATGGCTCTCGCCGAAGACGGAGATCTTTTTACCGCAGTCCGGGCACTCCAGATAACTGAAATTCTCCACGATACCAAGCACCGGCACCTTCATCATTTGCGCCATGTTGTACGCTTTTTTCACGATCATCTGTACCAGCTCCTGCGGAGAGGTCACGACAACAACGCCGTTCACCGGCAGCGACTGGAACACCGTCAGCGGCACATCGCCGGTTCCGGGAGGCATATCCACAAACAGATAATCCAATTCTCCCCAGACCACGTCCGTCCAGAACTGCTTCACTGCTCCCGCAATGACCGGACCGCGCCAGATCACCGGCTGCTCCTC
>JALELN010000186.1 GCA_022771765.1 Lachnospiraceae bacterium
CCGTAGATCGTTCCCCGTTTATCGCTTCCGCATATCAATAAAAGCTGCCTGCAAATTCCCTTGAAATCAGTATCCTCCAGCGCAGCCTCCGCGTCCTCGAAAAGAAAACAGGCAAAAACCTCGTTTTTTTCCCGCATGCCGGACAAATCCACACATCCCTGTCGCTCCAGCTGTTCCAGCACTTCACTCCTGCCCACAGTGGCAAACAATACGAGCGCTTCTGCCTCCTTTTGATACAGCTCATCCGGAACAAAAACGATATCCGGTCTGCTTCCGGACACAAGCTCCATATCCCCTGCCACCTTCTGTGCAATCATGAAAATGCCGCTTTCGCAATCCCGTTCCACACCGAAGCACACTGTCCCTTTTTCACTAAATAATTCCATCGATGCTCCTTTAGCAATTAAATTTCTCTACAATCCGATTGATTGCATGCACATTATCCTCATTCATGGTCACAACGTTTTTCAAATCCTCCGCTGTTGTGTTCGTCCGCTCGATTACACTGACAATATCATCGACACCATTTTCATTCTCCGTTGCCGTCATCTGGATGACCTCCATCTGATCCTTGATACTCGCAATCGAAGAAACAAATCCGGCAGAAGCCTTCTGGATCTCATCAATCGCCCGTTGGATCACTTCGACCGAATTGTCATACTCATTTGTGATTGTCACAAATTCTTTCAATTTATCCGAAACATCCAGTTCCATAAAGCTGATGATATCGTCAAAGCATGTTCTGACATTCTCAATGTTCTCATTGATATCTCCGCAGATCTCCTGAATCTGAACGGCTGTTTCCGAAGAATTCGTCGCGAGATTTCCGATCTCCTGTGCTACGACTGCAAAACCTTTGCCCTGCTCGCCTGCTCTCGCAGCCTCTATGGATGCATTCAGGGAAAGCAGATTGGTCTGGCTTGCAATATCCAGAATCTGTGCCACCATATCATTGATACGGGTCAATGCCTGCAGACTCATCATCGCAGACTCTACATTACGCCGGTTCTCCTCAATTCTGTTTCCGGTCTCATTCAATGTACTTCCGGCCATCTCCTTCATCACCCGTGCTGTCCGGATCAGTTCCTCACTCTTTTCATTTCCGTCTTTTACCTTATCCTCTACTGCAACCACCAGTTCGGAAATTGTACTGATCTCATTCACCACACCCGTGATCGCATCGTTCGTCGTACTGATGCCTGCTGCAAGCTGCTCCGTCGTCGCACAATTGTCGCCCACATAATCAATCAGTGTCTTCGTTGCCTCGTTCGTCTTTCCTGTAGACGAATTCAGTGAATCCGTGCACTCGTGCAACGTTCTTACAATCTCCTGCAACGTACTGTACAAGAGATCTGTCGCGGTTGCAATCTGCCCGGCTTCATTTTTTCTTCCAATATATTTCTTAATTGCCTCAGGCTTCGTCAGTTCCAGATTTTGCAGCTTTATAAGAGATGCCTCCACAATCTTTAACGGCTTGGTACAGATTTTTACAACCAACAATGAAAGCACGGAAATCATCAGGAACGCTAGCAGACACAAAATGCCGAGCATCCACTTGTTTGCATTAGCCTTCGCATAGATTTCTCTCTGTGTATCACTGAGAACAACCGCCCACTGACGCTCGGGTATGTATCGGTAAACGGCGAGACATTCCTCGCCGGTCTCGTCCGTATATTCCAGATTTCCGATGAGCGCATCGGGATTCTGGTTAATCTGCTCAATTACAGATAAAAGCATCGGATTCTCGATCTCTGTTGCCATCAGATCCGCATTTTCATCGAAAATATGGGTTGCAGTCGCAACATTGATCATGTAATTCATCGCATGCTCCATTCCTTCGGTCGTCACAGTATCCAAAACCGTCTTCAGGCTGGCCGCTACCTGCGCACCGCCCACAAAGCCGATGATCGTCTTGCCATCTGAATCAAATACCGGACAATATAGTGACAATACCAGTTGCTGGGAAGCCGGTGAAAGCATAATACCCGTATTGTAAACTCCACCTGCGGCTGTGATCGCATCCTGCAGCTGCTTTAAGCGGTCACCTTCCCGCATTGTCATGCCGACAGCCCCCTGATTGGAATGCGTGAGCACATGCGTCTCCCAATCGGAGATATAAATGCCCTCCCATCCGTCAAGACCGGCAAAATACTGTTCCGTAAAGCTCTGTGCTTTTTGCACAAGCGCTGGGTCTGTCGAATTTTTTAACAGTTCTGCGACAACCGGTGCCTTTCCGTAGGATGCCAGCAAAGCCTCCGCGTTTCCGACATTCTGCTCAATGATCTCCGTCTTTGCATTCAGCGTCGTGTTCATATTATTCATTGCGGTATCATGCATTGCATTTACCATATTGCGGTTTGCAAGTATAAACAGCAGCAATGTACAAACTGCCGTCACCAGCGCAGTTGACACAGTGATCACCGTGCTCATTTTTTGGTTTTTGAATCCCCATTTCATGTTTCGTTCTCCCTTCTATTCGTAGAATTACCCACACTTATATAGAAAAATTATAGCATTGCACCGATCGGACGCAACGCAATTTCATAGCATGTTTCACAAAGTTATTGCTATTTTTCAACGAAAAACAGCATGGCTGTTCCCAGCCATGCTGTTACTTTCTAACAATTTAAAATAGAATGCCAAACACTCCGATACTTCCCACCATCATGATCACACCGGCAAGCAGCACACCCAGCATCACCGCAAGCACACTGGATTTAAAATCCATATCCAGAATACTTGCCGCCAGCGTTCCCGTCCATGCGCCGGTTCCGGGCAGCGGAATCCCTACAAAAAGCAACAGTGCCAGAAACAGTCCTCTGCCTGCCTTCGCCTGCAGCTTCTGACCACCGTGTTCACCCTTCGTCAGACACCAGCTGAAAAATCCGCCGATGACCGGTTTGTCAGCGCCCCACTCCAGCACCTTTCGCGCAAAGAGATAAATGATGGGCACCGGAACCATGTTCGCAATGATGCAGACGATATAACTGGGCAGAATGGGCAGCCCCAATCCCTGTGAAATAGGGATCGCACCGCGCAGTTCAATGAGCGGCACCATAGAGACAAAAGCGATCCACAAATACTTTTTTAACATAAATACTCCTTTAAAAATGCAATTAGCTGATCCATCTCCTCATCCGTTCCGATGGTCACGCGCAGCATGTTGTCAATGCGCGGTTTATCGAAATAGCGCACATAAATATTCTGCTCACGGAGCGCCTTAAACAGCTCCTTTGCCGCCACCCGCGGGTGACTGATAAAGAGGAAGTTGCTCTTAGAATCGGGCATTGTAAATCCAAGTTCCTCAAGCTCTTTTTTCACACGCTCACGTGTCGTGATAATCTTATCCAGCGTCTCTTTAAAATATTCCTCATCTGCCAGCGACGCCGCCCCGGTCACGAGTGTGAGCTGATCCATCGTATAGGAATTGAATGAATATTTCACATCATTTAAATATTTGATCAGACGCTCATTGCCGAACACATAGCCAATGCGCGATCCCGCCATGGAACGCGACTTGGAGAATGTCTGTACAACAAGCAGATTATCGTATTTCTCGATCAGCGGTAACGCGCTGACTCCTCCGAAATCAATGTATGCCTCATCCACGATACATATGACGTCTTGATTGTGACGGATGATATCCTCAATCTCGGAAAGCTCCATCAATACACCCGTCGGCGCATTCGGATTCGGAAATACCACACCGCCATTATCCTTATAGTAATCCTCTTTGCGGATACGCAGATTCTCATCCAGCGGCTGATCCTCATAGGGAATACGGAACACATCTGCCCAAACATCATAAAAAGAATAGGTAATATCCGGAAAGAGAATCGGCTTCCCGGAATTAAAAAATGTCAGAAAACACATTGCCAGCACATCATCGCTGCCCACACCCACAAATACCTGAGAGGGCTTCACCTGATAGCGCTCTGCCAGCCCATTGACCAGCACACCTGCCGTCGGATCC
>JALELN010000194.1 GCA_022771765.1 Lachnospiraceae bacterium
AACTCCACCATATAGCCCAGCAAAAACAGATTGATAAACGTTGCCAGCCCCAGATAGTGCCGGTCACAAAGGAGCCCGAAGCACAAAAGCACGATATTAATCGCAGAATAAACCGTACCATAAGAGATCGGGAGCACCGCATCCATCCCGCTCACAAGACTCTGAAAGGGATCTACTCCGAGGGCGGCTGTCTTAAACATTGCCACCGCGAGAGCCGTCAGCACCACCCCAGCCAGAGACATCCACAGCCTGCGCGCAAAGATTCTTTTTTCACTCATTTTCCTATACCCCTATATATGTAGAATTACAGTTGCTGCCCTGCCAGATAATTTGCAAACTGCTGCGCCGTACGACCGGAAATACCGCCGTGGCTCAGCTCCCACTTGTTTGCCTCTGCGCGGATCTCCTCATCAGACAGCGTCACGCCAAGTCTGCGCGCCAGCTGAATGGCAATATTGAAATATTCCTTCTGGCTCGGCTTGGAGTAATTGATGGTCACACCAAAGCGATGTACCAGCGACAACTTTTCCTCCATCGTGTCGGACTGGTGCATGCCGTTTTGAACGGTGACATCATTGCGGTCAGACCAGTTCTCCTTGATGAGATGTCTGCGGTTGGATGTGGCATAGATCAGAATATTTTCCGGTTTTGTCTCCACTCCGCCCTCGATCACTGCCTTCAAAAACTTGTACTCAATCTCAAACTCTTCAAAAGAGAGGTCGTCCATATAAATAATAAACTTATAATTTCGGTTTTTAATCTGGGCAATCACATTGGAAAGGCTGGCAAACTGATGCTTGTAAATCTCGATCATGCGCAGTCCCTGATCGTAAAACTCGTTGACAATCGCCTTGATACTCGTAGATTTTCCGGTGCCGCTGTCACCGAACAACAGCACATTGTTGGCCTTTCTTCCCTCGACGAAGGCCTTCGTGTTGTCCACCAGCTTTTTCTTCTGGATCTCGTAGCCGATCAGATCATCGAGCACTACCTGATCCATGTTGTTGATCGCCTTGAATTCTACCCTTGTACTGCCCTCCGGACAGTAAATACGGAATGCCTTATTCAGACCGAACATACCCACGCCATAATCCCTATAGAAACCGGTAATTCCCTCAAAAAACTCTTCCGCGTCCTTTGCGGCCGCCAGTCTGCGGCTCAGCGTCTGCACCTTTTCGCTGACGTTTTTATTGTACATCAGCTCCGGTTTGCTGATCGCCTTGTAATCGGAAAGCTGCGTAAAGCAGTCAATACCCAGTGCCTGCTCGATCGGTCCGAAATCATAGTGAAACAGCTCATAAAATGCCTGAAAATCATTTTTCGCAAAGTGATTTGCGCTGGCGCCTTCGCTGGCACCGATCTTCTCACAGGTCAGACTGAAGGGATTCTCGTCCATGATCAGCACAAAGGTCAGATAATTCTGCCAGAGATTCTCATTAAAACCATAGTCGGTGGCAGTCATTAAAATTCGTTTTACCTGTTGAAATACACGGGTACGAAGTACCGTTTTTTCCGTTGTGCCCGCCTCGAGCTCCCCGCAAATATCTGCGAGCTGCATCAGAATACTCTCCTTTGGCATGTCGCCATACATGATCAGTCTTGATAAAATGTGATTCATTTTTCCTCTCCTTTTACTACCGCATGCGTCTTCAGATACTTGACCCATTTATCATAGTGCTGCGCATACAGATGCACATCATCAAAAGTCAGATCCTGCAACAGATTGTGATTTTTATCCTCATAGATCTCCTGGATATTCAGGTAAAAAATATGAATTCCATCCGTCAGCTTTGAAATCGCGTAATTCTTATCCCGAATATTCGTATTGTTGAACACCGGATCCGTCTTGTCCTTTTTGGGGCTCACGCCCATGATGGACTGCACATAAATCACCGCGTCCGGCTGCCACTTGCGGAATTTCTTTAACACATCCTTGTACGCCTCCGCAAAACGCTCTGTCCCACCGGTTCCCAGCTCATTGATACCCACCATCAAATAGATCTTACCATAGTTGTGATGCTGCATCATATAGCTCACCGATACATCCTTTCCGGTGTCCGGATCTTTCACAAATTCATCATCCAGTAAATTATATACCGTCAGTCCGGTTTTTGCAAAAAAAGTTGCATTCGTCAGTCCGGAATAATCATACATACCCACAATTCGTGAATCACCGATAAACACCGCATCGTCAAAATAATCCTTTTTCACCTTCTGATAGTCATATTTTGTGGTCAGCGGAATCTTTCCCGGATCCGTATACCAGGGAGAATCCGTCTTCTTTTTCTCATACGAAATATATTCCGGTTTGATCTTTACCGGCTTCTGATCCGTAATGTCCACTCCGGAGTTATCCCCGGTATCTGCTCCTGTCTCATCTCCCGCAACGCTTCCGTCGCTCTCCGAGGGCCCAGCTGTACCCTGCGCACCATCTCCGCCGTCTCCGTCATTCTCCCGGGCCTCATCTACACCGGTTCCATCATTCTCCTTCCCATCGGCAGTTCCGGTCTCAAAGCTTTCCGCATCCTCATCCATAGCAACATCATCTGCCCCCGCGGACGACTGATCACTCTGCTCCTGCACCCCGGCTTCCTCCGGCGTTTTCTCCTGCGCAGACAGCGGCAGATGCTCTGCCGCCGCTACAATCGCCCAGCTGCACAGAATGC
>JALELN010000009.1 GCA_022771765.1 Lachnospiraceae bacterium
GATTACTCTGGCCGATAGCAGCTGTGATCGGATATGCATCTGCAATCTCCGGTGTACTCTCCACCGTCTCAATACCGGTCTTTTCATCCAGACCATAAAGACTGGCGTATTTCTGCAGAGTTTTGATCCCGGCAGATTCCACGTAATTGTCTCCCACCTGTGAAAATCTCCACCCGAGCTCGTAAAAAAAGTAGTTACATGAATCACGCAATGCTTCGGAAACATTGATCTTTCCATGTGTACCGTTTGGATAAATCCAGCATTTCGGTCCATCCTCGACGCGGTCAAACTTTCCTTTGTCCTGAATTTTGGTCGTTGTTGTGATCACACCCTCAGTCAATCCGGCTGTTGCCGTCACCATCTTGAAAGTGGAACCGGGGGCCGTCTTCTGCTGTGTCGCATTATTATAAAAAGGCGAAGACAGATCGCTCATCAGTGATGCAAAATAGGCGCTGTCCACCGTATTTGCCAAACGGTTGTTGTCATAGCCCGGATAGGTGACACATGCCAGCAGTTCTCCGGTCTGTACATCCGTTAGCACACAGGATCCGGTACAGGGATCTAAAGCGAGCTGTGCCGGAGTAATCTCCAGATTTTTGATGCGCTCCATCATGAAATCAAACGGGCTGAGTGTTCGGTTTTTCAATTCGGCGATCATCTCATCATCGTAATCTAAAACCTCCTGATCATATAGAATCAGGCAGACCTGCACACCATCAATCAGATTGTCACGGATCATATATTTATAAATGCGTTTGCAAAAGCCTTCATCTTCTTCCAGCTCACTGAGAATATAATCCACCAGTACCTGATAAAGTTCTTCGGAATCCGAGTATCTGGAATCTGCCGGAAATTTTGTGATGTCAAACCATTGGGCACCAATCACGTGGTAGAGGTATTCCTGCAGGCTGATCGTATCGTTTTTCCACGCAATGTATGTCTCGTCATTCCAATCGATCTTGTCAGTGACAATAATTTGCTTTTCTGTAAGCATGGATACGATATAACTCATATACATCTGCATATCCTCTGAAAGATCCTCATAAGCAGCCGGACTGTTTCCGGTAAGCTCTTTTTTCACCTGACTCAGGACCTGCTCGCGCCGCTTGCAGAAGGACTGATATACCTTTTTCTCCGTATTTGATGCGTCCTTTGCGGCAAAATGATCAATCCGGATCACATTATTGTTGATCAATGCGTAGTATACGTCATCAATCGGTATTTTAATATCAGAGGACCCGCTGGCCTCATAGGTTTTCGCATTAATGATCTTGGAGTAGACAATTCCGGCAATCTCCTGCTCTAACAGGTCGTAAACAGCCTTCTGCAAATCCATATCAATGGAGAGATACACATCATTTCCGGCAACAGGTTCTGTCCGTTCGATGGTCTCAAGCTCTTTTCCCATATTGTCAACATAGAGCTTTTCCTCTCCCTTTTTTCCTTTGAGTTCCCTGTCCATATACTGCTCAATTCCGGATTTTCCCACCGTATCGGTTCTGGAATATTCAGAGCCCTCCGTCTCTCCGCCAAAGGCAATATATTCCTCCTCATCAATCTGACCGGTATAGCCGATCAGATGTGCAAAATACTCGCTGTCATTGTAACGACGGATCGTATCCTCCGTGATCTCTACACCCTGCAGTTCATTGGCATGCTCACTGATATACGCAACCGTCTCCTCGCTGACATCCGATGCGATAGTCGCGGCAATATACTTCTGAAAACTGTTCTGACGCATTTTATAGCGGATAATCGTGATGCGGTATGCATCTGTCTTACTGTATTCTGCTGAAATATCAAAACAGTTTGTATTTGTACTGCCAAGGTATTCCATCACCTGATCCGGTGTTGCGGCCGCCGTGTCATAACCCAGCTTCTCATTATACCCCAGTTCATTGATATCAGATTCCCCATATACATCTGCGCGAAAACGCTGCAGCTTGGTGCCGGTGACCGTAAACTCATAATCTTCATCCTCGGTCAGCGTAATCGAAAAATCATTATCAATCACATCACCGTTTCGATCCATGGTATGAAGAATCTGTACAATGTCCTCGTTGATAGAACGGTTCTTTACCTGTGTTGCAGAGAGTTTTCCCTCACCGCTATAGCTGCCGTTGTCCTCAATTGTGATACCGTAAGCCAGTTCGTTATAGGCAAGCAGCTTCCCGTTCCTGTCATAAATATCACCGCGGGTACTGTTCAGACTGCGGGTCTTGATGACACGCATCAGATAATCAGACTGGCTGTCCGCACCGTTGATGATCTGAAGCTGAAACAGTCGCAGTAAAAGAACGATTGTCATGCACATAAACAGGATCGCCAAAAACAGGATTCTGGATTTAAATATCTGTTTGAAAAAGTTTTTAATATTGCTAAACAAACTTTGCCGCACTCCTTTTTTCAATCTCCTCCAGATGACGATTAATCTTCAAAATAATAAAGTAAAGAATAATCATCATGAGCAGTGTATACACAAGCTCCGGGAGAATCACATGGGACAGATAATAGGGAAACTCCAGCCTGTTCCGAAAAAGGAACAGGAAGAAGTAAATTACAAAATTATATAAAAAATCACTGGCGGCAATCAGTACCATCGGCAATTTAAAATCCTCAGGGAAAAAGAGTTTTCGGAAAAACCCGTTCAAATATCCGATGTACATAAAAAGCAAGGCATAGCCGCCCAAAATCTGCGCATAAAAAATATCAATCAGGGCTCCGCATAAAAAGCCGATATACATGCCCTCTTTCTTTCCTCTCATGAAGCCGAAAGAGGCTGTCACGATAATCAAAAGATTTGGCGCTACAGTCAGAAATGAGATTGACTGAAACAGTGTTGTCTGCAGCAGAAAGCAGACAAGCACAATCAAAAATACAGTGATTTTTCGACGCATAACAGATCTATTCTTCCTCCGTCGTCTCCGTGGTTGTTTTCATATCTGTAATTACGAGCACATGCTTGACATGCTCAAAATCTACGACCGGTGTGATCAGACCGGATTTTGTCAGGTTGTTGGAATTGACATGAATCTCGCTGATATACCCGATCAAAAGTCCCTGTACATATTCGGAACTAATGTAGGAGGTCACCACCTGATCCCCGACAGCCACCTTGTTATCAGTATCCTTCAGATTTGAAAAAGTGATCATCTGCCGCTCATCCATTGTCTGAAGGTTGCCTTTTATAATGCAGTTGTCCGACGTGGATAATACCATACCGCTGACACTGCTTGTGTCATCAATGATTGCCCGTACCTTTGCGTAATTTGGACCGACCTCTGTAATGATACCTGCCAGTCCCCTTCCGGTAATGACATTCATGCCCACGGCAACACCATCTTTGCTTCCCTTGTCAATCAGAAACGTGTCAAACCAGTTACCGGCATCCTTGCCGATAACACTTGCAGACAGCTTCTGATATTCCGAGTACCCGGTATCGAGTGCCAGAAGTTCCCTAAGATCCTCCGTATCATATTGTTCGAGTTTTAATGTATTCAGCTCGTCTGACAATTCATCTACCTGTGTCTTTAATTCCTCGTTTTCCTTCATGACATCCTTTAATGATGCCAGTTCATAAGTTTTATCAGAGATCCAATTTCCCACAGTAGTAAGTCCGCGCTGCATCGGAATAAATACATAGCTTGCCGCTGTCCCCACCGGACCTGCGGTCCAGCCAAGCGTGAAACTCCCCAGCATGAGCAGGAAGCAGACAAGTGTCAACACAAGCAGTATATATTTTGCGGGAATTGTTTTGTTTTTACGTTTTACACGTGCCATTTACTCCAAACCTCTAAATTATTTATAGACCTTTGCTTTCAGCGTATAAGCCAGATGCTTGAATTTGCTGTCACTGACCAGCTTCACCAGTCCTCTTGCCACACATTCCTCCGGATCTTCACAGGTGTTGACCTTCATACCGGTAATGCTTGTAAACAGTTCATCAAGCTTTTGAATCCGTGAAGAACCACCAGTAATGTAAATGCCTGAATGAATAATATCGCGCGCCAGTTCCGGCGGCGTATGCTCCAATGTCATCTTGATCGAATTGCAGATATCATTCAAATCTGCCTGAATGGCCTCATAAACCTGTGTGGCTGAAATTTCAGTCTCTATCGGAAGCCCGCTGACGACGTCGCGGCCGACAATTGCCATTGTTGCTTCACTGCCGGGCAATGCGCTACCGATGGATTCTTTCAGCGCACAAGCTGTCTTTCTGCCGATCAGAAGATTATTATTTTTTCGAACATGGGCGATAATGGACTCATCCAGCTGATTTCCTCCAAAATGGAGCAAACTACTAAGCACCAGACCTCCAAGTGAGATGACGGAAATTTCCGTAGTGTCTGCGCCAATATCCACGAGCATCACACCGGTCGGCTCATTCACATCCAGTCCAAGCCCCACAGCATCCGCGATAGGCTTGTCGCATACCTGTACCAGTCTGGGCTTCACCTTGCTCTTGTAGAACATGTCAAAAAAGGCTTTCTTTTCTACCTCAGTTATGTCGGTAGGTACGGCAACAATGAAATCAGCGCCACGAACTTTGCCCTTGGAATGTTTTTCCAAAAATTCAAAGATCATCGTCTGAAGAAAATTGTACTCCGCAATGACACCTCCCACAACCGGGAAAGATACCTGTATCGTCTCCGGTGCTTTTTCATACATTGCGTATGCTGCATCGCCATATGCGTACAACTGGTTTTTGTTGACGATCGCAACGGTATTTTTTTCATTTAAAATCTTTCCGCTGGCCTTGCAAAATACTTTCAGATTATTAGTTCCCAAGTCTATTCCATATACATTGCTGCTCATAAATGTTCCTCTCCTAAACTAGAATCTGTTTGTTTTCTCGAAAGCTGTAATACCTGTTATCTCCGATGATGATGTGATCCGACAACTCCACATCCATCAACTCGCCGCACGCTTTCATCCGCTGTGTTAATGCCAGATCCTCACGGCTTGGTGAGGGATCACCACTGGGATGATTATGCAAAAGGATGAAAAAGACCGCCTTTTTCTCAAATAATTGAAGAAAAATCTCACGCGGTGATCCAAGTACACCGCGAACTGATCCGGTGGCAATGATCGAATCACCGATCAAATGGCATTTGGAATCAAACATGCTCACAAGCAACTGCTCCTGCAGTTCATGGCGTAGGCGCTCCATGTAGTAGGCGGCCACAGACTCGGCATCTGTGAGACGTACCCGGTCTGCGCGCTCTGTCCGGGCGATCCGGCGTGACAATTCCGCCACACATTTGAGCTGGATCGCTTTTACCTTTCCGATACCGGGAAAGCACATGAGTTCTTCCACTGACATATGGTAGAGATTTAACAGGTTTTTGCCGTCCGCCTGCAGAATGCTCTGCGCAAGTGTAACGACGTTCATCTGGCGGCTGCCGCTCTTTAAGATCACGGCCAACAGCTCTGCATCTGACAATGCCTGTGGTCCTGCCTGCAGGCATTTCTCATAAGGGCGCTCCGAAACCGGAAGCTCCCTCGCTGTAAAATGTTGTGTCATTGTACCTCTTTTCCGCTCTATCCTCAAAGTGCAAATGACATACCGTATTATTTTAACACATCAGCTCCTTATTAACAAGATTCCGTGTGTAAAGTTTTTGCAAAGACATCAGAATTCCAAATTTTGCATGGTGCCAGGTCAGTCCGCCCTGAAAATAGACGTTGTACGGCTCACGCAGCGGTCCGTCCGCGGAAAGCTCAATGGATGACCCCTGCACAAAGGCACCTGCGGCCATGATCACCTCGCTGTCATAGCCGGGCATATCCCACGGCTCCGGCGTCACATAGCTGTCCACCGGCGCACCTGCCTGAATGCCCTCGCAAAATGCACATAAGCGTTCCGGTGTCTCCAGCGCGATCGCCTGAATGATGTCATGCCGGCTTTCCGTACTGTTCGGCAGAACTGTAAAACCAAGGCGTTCATACAGATTTGCCGCAAAGATTGCGCCCTTGAGCGCACCGCTGACCACAAGCGGAGCCTGAAACAGCCCCTGATAGAAAGACCGGATGACACCCAGAGAAGCGCCAACCTCCTTGCCAAGACCCGGTGAGGTTAGCCGATACGCCGCATTTTCGACACATTCAGTTGTGCCCGCAATATAACCGCCGATGGGTGCCAGTCCGCCGCCCGGGTTTTTGATCAGTGAACCGACCACCATATCCGCGCCCACATCACTCGGCTCAATAGTCTCGACGAATTCGCCGTAGCAGTTATCTACCATACAGATCACATCCGGTTTGATGCTCTTTACGAAAGCGATCAACTCACCGATTTCCTTCACGGACAGGGTTTTTCGCATCAGATATCCTTTCGAGCGCTGGATCGTCACCAGTTTGGTCTTTTCATTAATCGCAGCCCGGATGCCGTCATAGTCAAATCCTCCATCCGGCAGAAATTCCACCTGGCGGTAAGTGACACCATACTCTGCCAGGGATCCTTTGGACGGACGAATACCGATTACCTCCTCCAGCGTATCATAGGGTTTGCCAACAGGTGACAGTAATTCATCACCGGGGCGTAAATTTGACATCAGTGCCAAAGCAAGCGCATGGGTACCGCAGGTAATCTGCGGTCGGACAAGGGCTGACTGTGTATGAAACACATCCGCATAAACCTGCTCTAACGTGTCTCTCCCAAGATCGTTGTAGCCGTATCCACTAGATGTTTGAAAGCACTCAGCACTGACACGGTTTTTCTGCATGGCCGCGATGATCTTGAGCTGATTATATTCTGCCACTGCATCAATGTCATCAAAACGATCCTCTAGCTCCTTTGCAATCTTTTCTCCAAAAGAAAATACCGGCTTTTCGATGCCCATCTGCGCATAAATTCCCTGTAAATCAATGTTTGCTCCCATTATTTTAGTCCTCGCTTCTCTATTTCTTCTAACATGTATGTTAATATTTTCTCATCATCATAGTCAAAGGCAGATTTATCCACCCAGATGACATCCCGCTCACGCCTAAACCAGGTCAACTGGCGCTTGGCAAAATGACGGGTATCACGTTTAATCACATAAATGGCTTCTTCCAGTGTGCACTCACCGTCCAGATAGGCCAGCAGTTCCTTATAGCCAAGTCCCTGCATGGAAACCATATCTCTCGTATATCCCATCTCTCTCAGCGCTTTTACTTCATCCAGCAGTCCCCGCTCCATCATGGCATCCACCCGGGCATCGATGCGCGCGTAGAGGTTTTCCCGCTTGTCCGTCAGCACAAAATAGGCAAAGCCGTAGGGAGACTGCTTCGCGCGTTCTTCGGCGTTATGTTCCGAGATCGGCGTTTTTGTCTTTTCATAAAATTCCAGCGCGCGGATCACGCGTTTGACGTTGTTGGCGTGAATATCTCCGGCAGACTGTGGATCAACTGCCCGCAGCATCTCGTGAAGCGCCTGTGGTCCCTGCTCCGATGCCAGTTTTTCGTATTTTTCGCGCAGCGCGTGGTCTGCATCTTCCATCGTGAAGTCAATATCATAGAGCAGTGCCTGAATATAAAAACCGGTGCCGCCCACAACGAGCGGCAGCCTGCTCTGTGCCCACAGCCGCTCCATCGCGGCCTTCGCGTCATGCTGAAACTGCACCACATGAAAGTCTTCGTCCGGCTCATACACATCGATGAGCGCATGCTCGACCCCATGCATTTCCTCCGGCATGATCTTTGCCGATCCGATATCCATATGTTTATACACCTGCATGGAATCTGCTGAGATAATGCCGGTATCAAGCGCTTTTGCCAGCGCGATGGACAGTGCGGTCTTGCCAACCGCTGTCGGGCCGGTCAGAATGACAACATTTTTTTTATTCATAGTTCTATACAATCCTCTTAAATTTCTTTTCAATCTCATATTTGCTCATGGAGATCATCGTCGGTCTGCCATGGGGACAGTGATACGGATTGTCAAGTGTCAGAAGCTCCCGGATCAGTTCTTCCATTTCCGCGCGGCTGATACGCTGATTGCCCTTGATCGCTGCCTTACAGGAGGCGGTCGCCACCTTGTTCCAAATCATTTCCGTCGTTGCTCTGCCGCTACCGAATTCCGTTACCATATCATCCAGAAGCTCAAAAAATAACTGCTTTGCATCCAGATGATACAGATTGTCCGGAACAGCTACAATTGCATATTCATTGCCTCCGAATTCATCAATCTCAAACCCAAGCTTTGTCAGTTCCTCCAGATTGTTCTTTAACGCATTCTGTTCCTGCATGGTCAGGCTTAAAATAATCGGAGGACTCAGCTGCTGTGACGTATAATCCCTGTTTGCAAATGTCTTCATGTTTCGCTCAAAGAGCACCTTTTCGTGTGCCGCGTGTTGATCGATGATAAACAGCTTATCCTCTGCTTCTGTGAGCCAGTAGGTATCAAATAACTGACCGATGATACGGATGTTGGATTTTTTTGCCTCTTCAATAAAATTCGTCTGATAACCATTCTCCTCACAAAAAACTTCCGTCATCTCTAACTGTCTTGATGTTTGTTCTGTTATAGATGAATGCTGTTGCTTCTCTCCTGTCGTCTCCGGTACATCTTTCTTCAGTTCTGATAGAGGATGCTCTGACGACTCCTTCTGCCGGGGACGCGCCGCATACTTCATCTCATAAGGGCTGTCCTGTCGGACTGCTGCACGTATCTGTGCTTTCTGCATCTCGCTCATAGCACGTTTTTCCGGTTCACTGTCAGGACGCATCTCCTGCCCGGTGCCCGTACGCTGGTCCTCTTTGATTTGCGAAAGTCGGCTGCGTTCAAAGGGCTGGGGAGCTGTCTTTACCGGAACCGGACGTTCCTCGTTTTTCACGTTTACCGGTTTTTCGCCCACGGACACCTCCGGGACCAGATCCCGTCCTTGCAACGCGGCACGCAGCAGTTCGATCAGGTCTGTGTAAAGCAGTTCCCCGTTTGAGAAACGCACTTCCATCTTTGTAGGATGCACATTGACATCCAATAGTTCCTCATCCATCGTGATGTAGAGCACGGTAAAGGGATACTGACGGTTCATCAGGTAGGGCTTGTATGCCTCCTCAATTGCCTTGGCTACCACATTGCTCTTCATGTATCTGCCATTAATATAATAATTTTCAAAATTGCGATTACCTCGGGAGATGAGGGGTTTTCCGATAAAACCTGACACATGGATACCATCCTTCTCACCATCAATCGTCAGAAGGTTCGCCGCGATCTCTTTTCCATAAATATGGTATATGATATCCTTTCGATTGCAGTTGCCGGATGTGTGCAGCTTCGGCTGGTTATTTACGATCAGCTGAAATGAAATCTCCGGGTGTGACAGCGCCAGCCGCTCCATAATTGTCGCAACATATCCACCCTCGGTCTGTGCCGATTTTAGAAATTTGCGCCGCACCGGTGTGTTAAAGAAAAGATTTCGGACGAGAAAGGTCGTCCCCTCCGGCGCGCCAATCTCCTCAAACGCCTTTTCTTTAGAACCCTCAATGAGATATCTCACCCCCGTCAGCGCCCCCCGCGTACGCGTGATCAGCTCCACTTGTGCCACCGCGCTGATGCTTGCCAATGCCTCCCCCCGAAAACCCAGGGATTTCACACAAAGCAGATCCTCCATGGAACGGATCTTGCTGGTGGAATGTCGTAAAAACGCGAGACGCACCTGATCTTTCTCGATTCCACAGCCATTGTCCGTGATGCGCAAAAACGTTGTTCCGCCTTCCTTGATCTCTACCGTGATAAATGTTGCCTTCGCGTCGATCGCATTTTCTACCAGTTCTTTCACAACGGAAGACGGACGCTCCACTACCTCACCGGCTGCGATCTTTTCAATTGTTGCCTCGTCAAGTAATTGAATATCAGGCATATACTATCTCCTCTGTGCTACCACCTGTTTTTTAGTTTCCCTTGCAGCTCATACAGCTTATTAAGCGCTTCGATGGGCGTATAGTTACCCAGATCCAGTTCCTTTAACTCGGTCAGAATCTCATCATCATCAATTGTATCAAACAGGGAAATCTGATTTTTGTCGACTTCATCTAATTTTTTCACCTTCCGGTGTGTTCGTTTCTCAGGGGACAGACTTTCTACCCCGGAGGTAATGTTGTTATCGATCAGTTCCTGACAGATCTCCTTGGCGCGGTTAATGACGGAATCCGGCACTCCTGCCAGCTTTGCCACCTGAATACCATAGCTTCGGTCCGCGCCACCCTTGACAATCTTTCTCAGAAACACAATATCATCGCCCTTTTCCTTGACGGCAATACAGTAATTATTGACATTATCCAGCTTACCCTCCAGCTCTGTCAGCTCATGGTAATGAGTCGCAAACAGCGTTTTTGCCCCTAAAAGCTTTGGATTGCTGATGTGCTCCACAACAGCCCATGCAATAGACAGCCCATCAAAAGTGGATGTTCCACGCCCGATCTCATCTAATATCAACAAACTGTTTGATGTTGCATTGCGCAGAATATTTGCCACCTCGTTCATCTCTACCATAAACGTACTTTGACCGCTGGCGAGATCATCGCTGGCTCCCACACGTGTAAAAATGCGGTCAACCAACCCGATCTGTGCCTGTGTAGCAGGTACAAAGCTACCGATCTGTGCCATGAGAACGATCAGCGCGCTCTGGCGCATATAAGTGGATTTTCCCGCCATGTTTGGTCCGGTGATAATAGAAATTCTGTTTTTTCCATTGTCGAGATATGTGTCATTCGGGATGAACATATCGTTGTTAATCATTTTTTCCACAACCGGATGACGCCCGTCGCGAATATCAATCAACCCGTTCTCATTAAGTATAGGACGGCAATAATGATTGCTCTCCGCAACTTTTGCAAAGGATAATAACACATCCAGACCAGCGACCGCTTTTGCCGTCTTCTGGATACGGGCAACCTCGCCCGTAATCTTCTCACGCAGCTGACGAAACAGTTCATATTCCAGCTGTACCAATTTATCCTCAGCACCCAGAATCGTCTCCTCCAGTTCCTTTAGTTCTGGAGTGATATAGCGTTCCGCATTGGTAAGCGTTTGTTTTCTTGTATAGTAATCCGGCACCAGATCCTTATAGGAATTGGTCACCTCCAGATAGTAGCCAAACACCTTGTTGTATTTAATGCGCAAATTTTTGATTCCGGTCTTTTCGCGCTCAGAACTTTCGATCTGCGCCAGCCAGCTCTTGCCGTCTGTTTTGGCTGCGCGCAGCCTGTCGACTTCCTCAAAATATCCATCTTTGATAATGCCGCCGTCATGGACGGAAATCGGCGGATCGTCAATCACCGCCTCGTCAATCCACTGAAAAATATCCTCCAGCGCATCCATCTCGTCCAAAATCGCTACAAGCGCTTTGCAATTGAATTCCGAGAGCACCGTGCGAATGGCCGGAAGCATACGGAGCGAATTTCGAAAGGCAATCAGATCACGGGGATTTGCGGTCTGGTAACTGATTCGTGTGATCAGGCGCTCCAGATCATAGACCGGTCCCAGATACTCACTCATCTCCTCACGGCTGATAACATTTTGGTTCAGCTCGTCAATAGCATCATATCGAGCCTCTATCTCGGCTTTGTTGATTAGCGGCTGTTCGACATAGGAGCGCAGAAGTCTTGCGCCCATCGCAGTTTTAGTTTTGTCCAGAACCCAGAGCAGAGAACCTTTTTTATTTTTTTCGCGCATGGTCTCCACAAGCTCCAGATTGCGTCTGGTTGCTGAGTCCAGCACCATAAACGCACCGGTGGAATAGGGGTGAATGCCTGTCATATTTTCCAGTCCGTTCATCTGCGTTTCGTACAGATATTTCAGCAGTGCTCCCGCAGCCAGCGTTCCTGACAGATAATCCGAAAGTCCGAGACCCTCCAGCTGCTTCACATGAAAATGTCCAAGCAGTGTATTTTTCGCAGTATCATCCGTAAAATACCAGGAATCCAATGCAGTCACCGCAATATGCATACGGCTACGCAAATCTTCAATGTCCAGCGCACTCATGAAAAGTGCCTCGTTACAGATAATCTCCGAAGGAGAAAATTTATTGATCTCATCCACAAGCTTTTGGGCAGAATCAATCTCCGTCACAAAAAAATCTCCGGTAGATACATCTGCCGTAGATACGCCAAATATTTCCTCGTCACAATAGACGCACATCAGATAATTGTTTTTCGTCTCGTCCAGAGACTGCGCATCCGTGTTCGTGCCCGGTGTAACAATGCGAATCACCTGCCGCTCTACGATTCCTTTTGCTAGCTTTGGATCCTCCATCTGTTCACAAATCGCCACCTTATATCCCTTTGATACCAGTCGATTGATGTATGTATCCGCTGCATGGTAAGGCACACCGCACATGGGGGCACGTTCCTCCATACCACACTGCTTTCCGGTCAGTGTGAGTTCAAGCTCTTTAGATGCTTTCAGTGCATCCTCAAAAAACATTTCATAGAAATCACCCAGCCGGTAAAAAAGAATACAGTCAGGATGCTCCTCTTTTGTTTTCAAATAATGCTGCATCATGGGTGAATACTCAGCCATAATGATCCTCCTATTTTACATTGGTTTATATTTTGACGCAATCGCCTCCGCAACTTTGATACCGTCCATCGCTGCCGAAGTAATGCCGCCCGCATAACCGGCACCTTCTCCACAGGGATAGATTCCTTTCCAGTTGCTCTCATAATTTTCATCCCGCAGAATGCGTAGTGGTGACGATGTACGACTCTCCACTCCAGATAGAATCGCATCTCTCCGGTCAAAACCATGTAACCGCGTTCCGAATTGTTCCATTCCATCCACAAAGCAACGATTCATGTCCGGTGTCAGAAGTTCGTGCAATGCACCAAACGTCACACCGCCTTTCACACAGCTTCCAAAATCGCCGTAACCGGAAGAACAACGTTTTTCCTTAAAATCACCAAAAAGCTGTTGCGGTATCCTTCCGCCGCCCAGCTCGTATGCTTTCTCCTCCAGTGCCCGCTGAAATGCCACGCCGGCCAATGCTCCCTCATCGGGAAAATCTGCCGGTGTCACCGACACAATGATCGCAGAATTTGCATTTTCACTATCACGCCGGTAATAACTCATGCCATTGACAGCCAGATGTCCCTCCTCGGAGGATGCATTCACCACGTAACCACCGGGGCACATACAAAATGAATATACTCCACGTTGATTCGGAAAATTTGCCGTTACCTTGTAGGGTGCCACCGGCAGATGCGCCATATCCGCATCTGCGCCGTACTGACTTTCGTTAATCATCGACTGCGGATGCTCCACGCGAAATCCGACTGCAAATGCTTTTGGCTCCATGATAAATCCGCGTCTTTGCAATAGCTCAAACGTATCTCTTGCAGAATGCCCGGGTGCAAGCACTCCAACCGATGCATCAATCTGTCTGTCACCATGAGGTCCACGAACCGTCAAACTACGTAATCTGCCATCCATGATCTGCAAGTCTGTCATCTGGCTTTCAAACAAAAATCTGCCTCCGAGACGGAGAATCTCTTCGCGCATATTGTGAATGACATCCGTCAGTATATCCGTGCCAATATGAGGCTTGTTCTCATACATAATTTCAGACGGCGCACCGAGCTTACAGAAAATCTCCAATACATGCCTGCCTCGCCCCACCGGATCTTTCACCATCGTGTTGAGCTTTCCGTCTGAGAAAGTTCCGGCACCACCCTCACCAAACTGCACGTTAGATGAAGGGTCGAGCACTCCACTCTCCCAGAAGTTCACGACATCCTTCGTGCGATCCTCTACACGTCGGCCCCTCTCTAAGATCAGCGGCCGGTAACCGTGCAATGCCAGTTCATATGCACAAAAAAGCCCTGCCGGTCCTGCACCGACAATGACTGGCGGTGCATCGAGAGCCTTTTCACCTGGCTTTGGAAAATGGTAGCGCACGCGCGCCGCCAACTGAATATTGGGCTTGTGCAGTTTCTTCACGAGCTTTCCTTCTCCGGATATAGAGACATCCACCGTATAGACATAGGTAAGAAACGGCTTTTTTCGCGCGTCTACAGAGCGCTTTACAATCTCATAAGTAAATTCCCGGTCTGAAGAAAGGCCCAGCACCTGCCGTATCTTGTTTTCAATTGTATAGTGATCATGCTCCAGAGGCAGCTTTAACTGTTGAATCCGTATCATCTGTTCTCATCCTTTTTTACTGTTCCTTACTACATAACGATGCTGCTGCGCTCATTCCCGCAACCGCGCCGCTGGACCACGCCCACTGCAGATTATAGCCGCCGCAGATACCGTCCACATCCAGCATTTCACCGGCAAAATAAAGTCCCGGTATCAGTTTTGATTCCATTGTGTCCGCTGAGACCTGCGTCGTGTCCACACCACCGGCAGTTACCTGCGCCTGTTCAAAGGAACGTGTTGCCGTAATCGGCACACAAAAATGTTTCATGACCTGTACCAGCCGTTTCGACTGATCCACAGTCAGTGTCCTGCACATCTGCGATGGAGCGATACCAGCCTCGTCCAGCAATGCCGAACCCAGCTTGTCCGCAAACAGACCGACCATGCTCTGTTCCATTGTTTTGTTTACAGCATACCTACTTTTTGCCCGTGCCATGAGACGGTTGAAAGTCTCGGCATCGTCAAGTTCCGGCAGAAAATCAAGCTCCACCCAAACCTCCCGGTTACTCTTCAGGGCACGGGATGCCAGATGACTGATCTGAAATACACAGATGCCTGAAATTCCATAATCTGTCAGCTGGAGTTCACCGGATTCACAAGCGGTTTTTGCTCCATCTATGTATATTTTTATCGAAATTTCTGCACGAATTCCTGCAACCTTTTTGAAAAATGCAAGGTCGGATTGCAAAGGAACAAGTGCCGGAACTAAATCTAGTATATGGTGTCCCAAACGTTCAACATATAGGAAGCCACTCCCGTCACTTCCCGTCTTTTTATAGGACTTGCCACCGGTAGCAAGAATACATCTGCGCGATAAGTAAGTACCACTTTTTGTCTCAATAACAAATAGTTCCTTTGATTCTTCTGTGACAACCTGATTACTTTCGCTGTTTTTTTCCGCTTTTTGAATGGCTCTTATGCCAATATTACACTTAATGGAAATCCCCAGACGTCCGCATTCCATCAGCATTGCAGCCAAAATGCCCGATGCCTGTCCACTTGACGGATAATAACCACCTCTGCGTTTCACTGGAACGACACCCAATTCCTCGAAAAAATTTAATGTAGATGTAATATCAAAGTTTTTTATTGCAGGCAACACAAATGCAGGACAAGCCCCGTGATAATACTGTTCACATGCGGTCTCGCCCTGCGGTTCATTAAAATTGAAAAACGCTTCATTTGTAAAGTTGCATTTGCCATTTCCGGTCATCAACAGCTTTTTTCCCGGGCGTTCCATGTGTTCTAGGATGAGCACATGTGCGCCTGCTCTTGCTGCATGGATCGCTGCCATCAGTCCAGAAGCCCCACCGCCTACAACGATCACATCACAGCATTTGTTTGATTGTTGATCCTCTCTTTTACCCATATTCCATTCCTAACTCGAATAGTTTTCAAGAAATTCGAGCAGTTCTTGCTCTGACTCAAAATTCTTTCCAGCGTCGATCTGTTCCTGTACCTGATCGGGAAGCAGATCATATTCAATCGCAGTCTCCATATAAAGTTGCCCTGTCTGAGCAATATACACTTGCAGACACCCATCTGTAACTGTAATTGTATAGGTTGTCTTAGCCGGCTCTGTCTGCACGGACTCCGCATCACGCTTTGAAACCGGCTGATTCTGTGCAGAAGTTTGCGGATGCGGTGAACTGTTCACCGACTGCAGATTTGTGTCATTCACCGGCTCTTCTTGCTGTTCCTGCGCCAGATCTGCGTGCTGATGATCTGTATTTCTATCGCTCCTTATAGAAGTATACACCACAATACATACGGCTGTCAAAAGTAAAACCGATAATATAAAATACAATCTTGTTTTTATTAATTGCTTTTTTCTCATATTTATCACCACAGATAGTATGACCTTATCCATGGAAAAATATGCATATTACAACAAATGTATTTTTCTGCCCAGTACAATCAACTTACGTCCACCCGGAAAAGCAAGCAGATCTTCTTCATTTAATCCCTTCAACACAAGCATCAGCACAAAATATGCACATGCTCCAAAAACAATCGACACGATAGTGCTAATCGCATTAATCTTTAATATCATCTGCAAAACCATGTATACAACATAGACGACAACGCCCATAACCGAGGCTGACAACGCCGGAATCAAAAAGGTCTTTTTCATTTCCTGCTTAATGCCAAGATAACGATATATACTGTATCCGTTCAGAATGCACATGAGAAGTGCAAAAAATGTATTAGCCCAGATCACAGCGAAAATATTTAAGTTTGCCAGATACATGAGTGCAACCAAAAGTCCTGCCTGAAACGCCAGTGCAATCGCAGCATTGATGACAGGAACCCGCATACGGTTAATTCCCTGCAAAATGCCGTTAGACAGCGTTGAGAGGGAATAAAACACGACGGATATCACACCAACCTGAAGCATATGCGCCGCCAATGGTGTACTGTCATTGAACAGAAGCTGCATGACCGGCGAAGCAAGCACACCCAGACCGACTGCACAAGGAAACGCCACAACCATACTGTAATGAATCGCATTTCCGGTCTTTTTTTGCACCCCTTCCATATCCTTGTTTGCAAAAGAAGCCGTAATAGCCGGCACACTGGCGGAAACAACAGCAGATGCAATAGAGATCGGCACGTTGACAAGCACGCGGTATTTTCCACCGAATACGCCCCAGAATGTATGAATCTGATCTGCGGTGTAGCCCTGAAGATTCGCCACATTTTTAAACAATGCCTGATCTACAATCGCACTCAGATTGTACAGTGTCGTTGATAGGAGCACCGGGACAACCGTCCAAATGAGCACATGCAGAATCGAGCGGTAGGATTCCTTAGAAGTCCCTCTATCTCTGCGAAGCTTTCGATTGAATACCCTTTTATAAACAGTAAATACGAACAGCACAAACAATAATCCTGCCAGCGCGCCAGCACCGGTACCAAGCGTGCCGCCGGCTGCACCGTAAGCTGCGCTGTACTCCTTTGTATTGCCGAGAACTGCTCCGATCTTTGCCCCGTAACGAAACAGATAATAAGCGGCAACAACACTCACGATCGCATTGATAATCTGCTCTACGATCTGCGATATGGCACTTGGCATCATCGTTCCCAGACCCTGAAAAAAACCCCGGATCACACCGAGAATTGCCACAATAAACAACGTCGGTGCCAGCACCCGGAGTGCAAACACACAAAACGGTGTCTTTAAAAATGCTGCGAAATAGTCTGCGAAAAAGAACACGACCAGACCGGCTGCGAGTCCGCTGCAAACAGCAAATCCCAAGGCTGCCTTGAATACCCGGTAGGCATCTCGCACCCGTCCCTGTGAAACGCGTGCCGACACCATTTTAGACACGGCAAGCGGCAGACTCATGGACGAGATTAAAAGCAGCAGAGAATAGATCTCAAATGCTGTACTGTAATAATCATTTCCGAGATCTCCGAGAATCGCGGTCAGCGGGCTACGATAAAGCAGGCCGATAATTCGGCTCACGATAGACGCAATTGCCAGAATTGATCCCTGCACAAGAAAGCTGGAATTATTTGATTGTCTGCCTGTTCTGTTATTTTTCTGATCCATAAATGAAAATTGTCCTTTTGTTTTTTACTGCTGCTGATTGCATACAAGCATCCTCTCCATCAATCAGCGGGCATTCCATGCATCCTGTGTCTCATAGATACCAATATTATCAGCAGAATCAGCCTTAATGATACAGATACTTGTCTTTCCCTGATTCATGACAAGCTGCTCTCCACTTTCATCATAAAACAGCGACGGTGACTCGAGATTGTCTTTTTTCCAAGTAATATTCTCACATTTTCCACCGGTAAAATAGATCGCCTTACCGCTTCCAACCGTGTCAAATTCCATGCGACCTTTCTTGTCAATGACACGTCCCGGAATAAACTGGAAAATCACATTCTTATACGCCAGCTGGTCTCCGGTCTCACCGTCGACATGCTCCCTCTTATAGTGAAAGCGCTTATACAAACCGCTTTTCTCATCATATTCAAACCATGTTTTACTGTTTGGATATGGCGTCTGCATCGCATATGCGTTTTGTCCGTCTAAAACCACCGGCTCCTCTCCCTCCGCAAACAGAAAATGTCCGGTATATCCATCCGCATAGGTTGTCCGATACCCCTTTTTCTCAATAGCTGCAGTGATTCCGTCAGGTGTTGCAAATACATTATGTGGCGCAGACCGATCACTGGAACGGTAATACATCAGATTGCCCACAGAGCCGTCCAGACCGTTCAGATTATCGATTGCATCGCTATTCAAGAAGCTCTTTGCTATGCTCGCCTGCCCGAAGTGAGCATAAATTGCATCGTATTCCTTGGCAATATGCGCATAGTACAGACGACAGCTTCGCACGGATCCATACTTAGGCGCATCATTGTAATTATCATAGATACCCATCAGGCGGGTCAAACCACCCTCAACCAGGCACTCATAGAGGACATCTGCCTCACCGATTCCATACTGCGGCAGCGCATCTACCGTATTTCCAAACATAATGGCAAAGGGACGGTTTTTTGTCTCCTCCTCGGGAAGCCATTCACCGGTCAAAAAACTCTGTGCCTCACCTTCATGTGTATTCTCGGGTTCTTCCGGTTCCGGCTCCGGCTCTTCTTCTGTCTCCACCGGCGGAACAGTCAGATCAACGACATCTGTCTCCACCTCTTTATCTTTTCCACAGCCAACAGCCATCATACCCATCGTCAACGACAGAACCAACATTGTTGCAAGTTTCTTTTTCATGTAATTGTACCTTCCTTTTTCAGATTTATCTTGTGATTCCCAGATCATCCAAAATCTTACGCTGCCTTTCTTCCATTGCCTCCCGCTCCTGTTCGGTCTCATGATCATAGCCAAACAGATGCAGCATACTATGTAAAATCAAAAAAGCAAATTCACGTTTTTCGCTGTGGCCGTAACTGGCCGCCTGTTCCTTCACTTTCTCCACACTTAAAATAATGTCCCCCAGTAAAAGTTCCCCGGTATCGGGATTGAAATTCTCCTCCACACAATCCTCCACATGTGAGAAATCCGCGGGTGTTTCATACACCTGCATCGGAAATGAAAGCACATCTGTCGGACGGTCAATCTGGCGGAATTCCCTGTTAATGCAGTGAATACTGTCATTGTCCACCAGCGTCAGATTCACCTCTGCCTCATAGGGACACTTCTCCGCGTCACAAGCGGCTGTGATCACTTCATTCGCCAGTGTCTGATAATCAAAATCGAAAGAAACCGCTGTTTCTTCCTCCAAAAGAATCGTCATACAAGCATTTCCTCCTTTACAAGCAGTTCACGGATCGTCAGAAACTGATTCATGGAAAGACCGGAATTGTCATATAATCCATCTGCCGACTTTTCGTTCATAGTCTGATAGATCACAATATCCCTGTTCCAGGTGGATGAAAACGTGTCCTTATCCAGCAGATCAAACTTTGTCACGATCATATCTGAAATCTGAACAATTGCGCTCTCAATGGAGCTTGGCAACTGCTTCTCTCCGTTGTATTCTGCCAGAATTGTCACAAGACGCTGTGAAAAACAATTGTCCTGTGCAATACGCACACCATTTTCAATAAACGGTTCGCCTTCCAGCTTGCCAATGCGATAGTAAAAACCACCGGCCCGCGCCAGCTTTTCGTCCGCTCCGATTCCGGCAGCAAGTCTCGCCGCCACCTGTGAAGTTCGTAGTGCGTGATTGTAATCCACCGTCGAATAACGCTCGATCTCCCTTCGCAGATGATAGCGTTCATCCATAATTGTGTCCAGACTGAGTTCCTCTGCCAGAATCTCTCTATGTCGCAGCTTTGGCATGAATACCAGCACAAATAATGTGATAAAGCTGCCTGCAAACGTGAAAAGAATAGTCTGTATCACCGGTGTATGTGACAACAAATAGTTACAGCAAACCGGTATCACCACAGAGAGACAGACAACCAGTATGCCTGTCCACAAACGAAGCCCCTGCTGCAAATACAATTCCGTCAAAAATCCCCCTATCACAGCCAGCAACACATAGGATGTCACCTCATATTCGCCTCCTGCTGAGAAAAGAGCAGTTAAAAGACTGAAATAAACAGACAAGACTGTGCCCAGCTTTGTCTGAAAAGCACCATTGCAAAGAATGCTGATTGCCATGACAGGTGCTGTAAATGCCGGAAGAAGCGATTCCACACATGCCCCCAAAAGACAGATCAGATAAATAAAGGTGAGCAGGGAATAATCATTACTGATCCCCCGGGTCAGCTCTCCCTGCAGCCGCTGTCGCTCCAAATACAGCGCAAAACACAAAAAACAGACCAGACAGATGAAAGTCCAGACGATCAGGTGATCAATTCTGGCATTGTGCATAAGACCGCAGACTGCCGGAAGAAAAATGGAAGCAATCAGAAGCAGAACCAGCTTTCCCACACGTTTTGCAGAAAATGCGTTCTCTGTCATGATTTTTTATTCCTCGCCTTCTTCGCGGCAGATTTTTTCTTTTCCTTTTCCATCTGCGCATTCTCATAATCATCGTAAGCATTGACAATCTTCTGGACAAGAGGATGTCTGACAACATCCTTGCTTGTGAGCTCACACACGGCAATCTCTTCTACATTTTTTAAAACCCGAAGCGCCACATCCAGACCGCTTTTTGCACCCGGTGCAAGATCCTTCTGTGAAGCATCTCCCGTGATGACAACCTTCGATCCAAAACCAATACGCGTCAAAAACATCTTCATTTGTGCAGGCGTTGTATTTTGTGCTTCATCTAAAATGATAAACGCGTTATCAAGTGTTCGTCCGCGCATATAGGCCAGCGGCGCTACCTCGATCAGCCCTTTTTCCATGTTTCTCGTAAAGCTCTCAGCGCCCATGATCTGATACAGCGCATCATAGAGAGGACGCAAATAAGGATCAATCTTACTTTGAAGATCACCGGGCAAAAACCCGAGTTTCTCACCTGCCTCGATCGCCGGACGTGTCAGAATGATGCGTCCAACTAATTCATTTTTAAATGCTGTGATCGCCATTGCCATCGCCAGATAAGTCTTTCCTGTACCAGCCGGCCCAGTGCCAAAGACAATCATTTTTTTCCGGATTGCATCCACATACGCCTTCTGTCCAAGCGTCTTTGGCTTGATCGGCTTGCCGTTTGTCGTATGGCAGATCAGATCACTATCAATGTCCACAATCGCCGTCTCTTTTGATTCGCGCGCCAGCTCAAGCACATAGTCCACATTCTGCGCAGTGATCGTATTGCCGCGCTTTGAAAGCGTCAAAAGCTGCTCAAAAACATGCGAAGCGCTCTTAACCGCGTCGTTCTCACCCAGAAGCTTCATCTGTCCGCTCCGGACAACAACCGTCACATTAAGAGCACGTTCTATCTTTTTCATGTACTCGTCAAACTGACCGAATACATTTCCCATATGTTCTACCGGTAAATCAAATGCAAGTTCTGTTAATGCCATTTGCCTGTTATCCTTTTCTTTCATTCAGAGATTTCATCGGATACGGTCTTCTCCGGAAGCACGATCCGTTCTGTCGGCGCATACTTTCCAATCGGAACCTCTGCCTGTATACTGCCTCGGATGACACAATTTGTTTCATCCGTTTCTATTTTAACATTTTTTACTATGATTGGAATACCTTTTTGCGCGAATTTTTCCAAAAAAGCATCCCAGCCCTCTTTCGCCAGCGCCTCCGCCTCAGTCTTTGTGTATGTCGCAGACTGATATACATATGCTTTTCGATTGGTAACATACAAATGTACCGGCAAATAGAGATCCGGAAGCAGCTCCAGCTGACGGTCCGTAACGGTTGTCTCACATGCGCTGTATCCGGCCTTCTCCTTTCCCAGCGGGATGCGGATGCTTCCCAGCTGAAGCATGTAAGAAGTACTCTCAGCTCCGGTATATACCTTTTTCTGATAAGCCCGAGGGAAAGAAGACTCATAGGTGCGCATCACGGTTCCCATCACATCTCCGTCCGATACCACATACCGGTAATTTGCCACCTCACCGTTATCATCCATAATATCCAGTCTTCCGGAGATAAGAATGGAACCCTTTGAAACGACACTTCCCTTTTCCACCCGTGGCGTTCCCTGTCTCGTATAGATCGAGGCAATGGTCGCGTCCTCGGAGGCAACCAGATCCCACGCGCCTTCCTCCGGCAGCTTCTGCACTTCATCTTCCGGCAGATTTTCCTGAATATCCACCGTGAGCTTCGTCCCCTCCAGTTTTACGGAAGTCCACGCGATAACATCAAAATCACTGCGCAGGTCAGCCTCAATCGCAGCGCAGTCAATCCGGTTCTTTTTCGTTCCAAAGCCGTTGTCCTTCTGTTCCAGCCATGAGAGAATCATATCCTGTGATAGTTCCGATGTACCGTTTACCTCGATCTTCCACACATACTTCGAACAATTCCACAGCAGCAACACACATAAAAGAATGCCGATCGCAAACAGCTTTCTTGCGCGATAACGGTGCAGAAAAAAAGGAAGTCCGCACTTTTTGCGGATTTTCACGGTGGTGTGTGTCTTTTTTAACAGCTCCTTTGAGGCGCGAAAACCCTTTAAACTGATACAGAAATCAAAACCACCCGCCTCCTTGTTCGGACATAAGTTCCAGATCAGAATATTGCGCCGGATACACAGATTTAAGAAACGTTCCGGTGAGCTCCCGGTTAATGTCACCTGTAAAAATCCCTGTACGAATTTCAACATGGAAAGAAGCATAGACTACACCTCGTAGCTGATTTGATGGATCAATCCCACGATTTTCATCTCCTCATTGGTATAGTAGTCTACCTTCAGCCGACAGCCGCAGACCGTCACCTTACAGTCTCTTGTCTGAATAACGATACAATCATCATCATAGGAGACAATCCCCCTGTAATTTTCAAGCACAAGCGCACGTCTCCCGGTCACGGTGACTATGACCACGCCGCAGGATACATCCCGGGGCAGCTCCAGTCCCTCGGCAAGTCCTCTGCCACGCTCTGCCTGAGGGTCTAAATTGTTCTGATTTGCACGATGTTTTCTTCTCATAGTGTATCCTATGACGAAAAAAATAAAATCATGCGCTATGCCTCGTCCTTATTTTTTGCATTCGTCACCTTTTGTTTCCGCCTGATCCGGTGAAGCTGTGGCTTTAGTTTCAGATCAGACACAACCAGCCCCTCCCGCTGTCCCAGAACAAATTCCACCGCATCCGCAATCTCCTCCGGGAGCAGATAAGATGCCGATTCCTCTCCCTCCTGAAAATCCGCATTGCGGTAGAGATTGGTTTTTGTCATATCGGGCGAGATCGTCACCACCTTCACCCCGTACTTTCGCGTCTCATCAAACAGGCTGTGGGAAAAGCTGGCAAGTCCCGCCTTCGTTGCACCATATGCACACCCATGGGGATTCGATTCATCTGCTGTCACGGAGGAAATATTGATAATGATACCCGCGTTTTTTTTGAACTGACGCAAAAGCTGCTGCGTGAGAATCATCGGTGTCTCCAGATTCGTCCGCACCAGTTCTTTGATCTTCGCGGGGTTTAATTCCTCATGGAGTCCATAGTATCCGACACCTGCATTATTTACCAGAATGCGTACAAGATGTTCCGATGCAATCTGTTTCACACAGGCACACAGGTGTTCCGTATCCAGTACATCACAGACAATCGGATGAAACTGTTCTGCCCCGTCAAAGACTTCCGTCTCAGCCTCACTTTCAAAATGTCTCGCAAAACCGAACACCTCATATCCGAGCCCGCACAGCCTTCTGCTAATGGCTGCTCCTATTCCGGAGGAAGCTCCGGTGACAATCGCCGCTTCGCCGCTTCTTTCGCTTCTTGTAATTATTTTCTGTTCTACGCTTTCCATCGAAAAATCTTCTCCTTCGGGATTTTTTGCGCTAACCGTTCCACTAAAAAATGCTCCATCTCATCCATCAGTTCCTTTGGATAATGGTAATATCCATCTTCATTTTCAAAGGGAAACCAGACCACCGCGCTGTCCGGTTCCTGTCTTCTCATATTTTTCAGATAATCCTGCGAAACACGAAAAGTGCCGATGCTCACATCCACGACTTTTTCCAAATCCAGAGCTTCATACACCTGCTCCAGCATTTTCGCATAATACTGCTCCCATTCGGGCAGGTAAATCATCGGATCAAAACAGAGCCTCACAAGGCAGCCTGCGCGAATCAGATCTGCTGCAAAAGAAAGCCGCGCCGCCAAAGACGGTGTGTGATGCTCAAACTTCTCTATGACTTCCTGCGGCGACAGGGTCAGCGCATAGATCACTCCGGAAACCGGTCGAAGCTGCCCTGCAAGCTGTACGCCCGCACACTTTGTCCGTATTTCCAAATTCAGATTTTCATGTTTTTCAGCAAAATCGCACCACTCCCGAGCATATCCCGTGATATGCTCCAGTGCAAGCAGATCCGCGTCATAGGAAATACAAAGGTAAAGCGGATGGTTGTTTAATATCTGCTCCACCTGTGCAAAATAATCCTCCAGATTCACAAATATCACAAGATTGGCAGAAGGATACATGCCCTTTAAATAACAGTACTCGCAGTCGAAGATACAGTTCATCATACAGGAGGTATAATAAAAATATTCATTTCCAAAGCTCTGGCAGACCGGTGCGCCCTCATAGAGCAGCGTCCCTTTTTTTGCCGCCAGTATCAGCTTCTGCGACCGGTGCTGCAGCGTATAGCTTTGTCTGCTTCTGCAGAAAACATCCTTGTAATGATTGATCTCAACGACCTCTGCCGCCGGAAATTTTGCCAAAAGCTTCTGTGTACGCGGATGATCTTTGATCTCCGACTCCACATAAATATGTGAAAAAAACGGATTAAAATAATCTTCTTTTAAGCTCTTCAAAACGTAGTTTTCCTTCTCTCTTATCTTTGCAGGGCAGCATACCTTCCCCGTACATTTTCTGTATGACAGAGTCAACGTCCATTCCTGTCAACGCAAAATAGCGAAGATGCTGCCTGAGTGAATCGCCCATGACCTTGGAACAATGTAGATCCGCGCAGAGCTTTTCATACAGCGCTTCCTGCTCCGGATCCAAACCGTGTTCTCTGTTCGCATGCTCTGATGCAAAGTCCAGAAGCTGTCTGATAAAATCACAGAGCGGATCCTTTTGTGCTTCCATCAGACATGTGACCTGTTCCGGCGATACCGCTTCCGACATCCCATGATCAGAAACAAGCTTCAAAAATATCATCTGATGTGGGCCGAAAAAATAAGATCCTGCCTGATAGATGGCTGCCGCTTCCATGTCATGGAGCGCTCCATCCGGAAACGATGACGGCACAATGTCATCGAAAGCTCCGCCGGCATAGGGCATCATTTCCGTCACAATCATTTCTTCACAAAAACCATGACGGTATAAAATATCCGGATAAAAAGTTTTTCCCGTTGCCTGTTCGAATATTTTATTACACAAAAAAATACCGTCACTTTCTGCCTCGCGTGCGCAGATTCCTACATTGAGAAGCAAATCTTCCCGGGATGGTCTGTGTTCGATACAGACGCTGCTGACTGCGGCTGCAGCAGCAATCTCACCGACCCCTGTAACCGTCAGACAGATGTCATCTGTCTCATTATAAAATTGCTGAAATCGTATGTTCTTTGGATTTTTTTTAAGATGAAAATGCCTGATAAACAAAGATGCTTCACAATACAAAGCAGTAAATAGATAGATCATTGTTTCAAACCCTGATTTTTATTTATGGTATGGCTCATGATTTAATATCCGATAGCTTCGATAGAGCTGTTCCAGAAGAATCACGCGCATAAGCTGATGTGGAAAGGTCATAGCGGAAAAACTGAGCCGCTCGTTACATTTACATAAAATAGATTGATGTAAACCGAGAGAACCTCCGATCACAAAGACAAGATTACTCTTTCCGCTGACTGCCAACTGTCCCATATGATTGGCAAATGCCACGGAATCAAAAGTTTTCCCATCTATTGCAAGAGCGATCACATAATCGTTGTCTCTGATATGCGCCATGAGACGGGCGGCCTCTTTCTCCTTGATTTGCTGCTCTTCCGCCTCTGAGCTCTTATCCGGTGTCTTCTCATCTGCAACTTCAATGACAGAGAGCTTACAGTAGCGGGACAGCCGTTTTTCGTACTCCGCGATGGCATCGCGGTAAAATTTTTCTTTTATTTTGCCTACGCATAAAATTTTTATGTTAGACATTCAACTGTACCTGCATTTCCTCTTCCGCTTCCTGGCGGAATTCCTCTACCTGATCCGGATTCAAGACCGGAAGCTCGTCGATGGAATGTACGCCAAAGCTGCGTAAAAACTCCTCTGTTGTTCCGAATAAAAGCGGCTTGCCCGGTGCGTCCAGACGTCCCAGCTCCTGAATCAGATTGTACTCCAGTAATTTATTCACTGCGTGGTCGCAGGATACACCGCGGATCTTCTCGATCTCCACACGGGTAATCGGCTGCTTATAGGCGATGATCGACAAGGTCTCCAGCAGTACATCGGTCAATGCGCGGTGCTTGGGCTGTTTTGCAATGCGGATGAGGTACTCATACATCTCCGGCTTTGTGCACATCTGATAAGAACCGTCCAGCTCCATGATGGCAATGCCACGATCTGCACTTTCGTAATCCTTGATCAGCTCATCCAATAATCGCTTTGTCTCATTTTTATCCAGTTCAATCGCTGCGGCAATCTTTGAGAGTTCCACCGACTCACCCATCGTAAACAGAATGGATTCAATGATCGCCTTATAGTTTTGATTGTCCATAAAAAGCTCCTGTTTCTATCGCATCAGGCCGCAACCTGTGAGGTAATCTGGATATCATCAAAGATTGCCTCCTGCTTAATGCGGATTGTCCCCATCTTCATCAGTTCCAGAATCGCGAGAAATGTCACAATGATCTCAGTCTTACTCTTTGCCTGCTCTAAAAGCCCCCGGAAGCTAAAGTGCTTATGGCTTTTGGCATAATTTTCCAGCGCTGACATGCAATCCTCCAGCGAGATCTCCTCTTTCTGGATCTTACCGAATTTGGAACGGATCGGATCGATCTTGTCCACCTGTTTTTTCATCATGGACTGAAAGATCTCGTTGAGCTTGTCCAATGTCAGGTCGGCTACCAGTTCATCCAGATCCACCGGCTCCTCATAGGCAGCCACCTCCGCAGGAATTGTGGGAACCTTATATAATACACGGCTCGCATCCATCTGGCGGTCCTTCAGTTCTCCGGAGATGTACTTGTACATCTTATACTCCAACAGCTGCTGTACCAGCTGCGCTCTCGGATCCTCCGCCTCCTCATCATCCTCTGTCTCAGGCGCAGGAAGCAGCATCTTTGCCTTGATATCCAGCAGTGTCGCAGCCATAACCATGAACTCACTCATGACATTCAGATCCTGACGCTGCATCTCACGGATGTAATCCATATACTGATTGGTGATCTCCACGATCGGGATATCATAAATATTCACTTTATTCTTGTCAAGCAAATGCAGGAGCAAATCAAGCGGTCCCTCAAATGCTTGTAGTTTTACCGTCAAATCCATTGCACAAACCCCTAGATATTGTGTTTTCTGTCCTACCCTATTCTATACGCTGTGGACAGAAAATGCAAGTACTTTTTGGACAGCTGGAAAATTATGTGTATTCTTTACAAAGGATGGGTAAATACAACTATTTTTTTTTGCCCGGTTTTGCTGTGACCACCAGCAGCTCGCTGCGGTTGAAAATGCGTATATGAAACGTGTGCGTCCCCATCCCGCGGCTGACAAGCGCCGTCTGCGTACCCTCATCAAAGCGGCCAAAGCTGTGTTTCGGGAACAATTCAAACTGCGGGGAAATCACGCTCCCGATACCCGGAATACATACAAGCCCGCCATGGTAATGTCCGGACAGACAAAGATCGGCACCCCACGTGAAATATTCCGGTACATACTTGGGCGTATGAGCCAGCAGAATCTGATAACGCGTCGCATCCGGCTCACCCAGACAGCGCGACAGCTCACCCGGTGCCAGCGGCGTATGAACTCCCTTTTTGTAATAGGACAGCGGCAGTTCCAGACCAAGCATAACAATCTCGTCCCCTTCCGTCTGCATGATCTCCCTCTCGTTGTTCAGGATATGCACGCCCAGCTCTGCCATTCGCGTTTTTAGGCGCTGGTACGGAAGATAGTTGACGTGCTCCGGGTTTTCCAGCCGGCTCTCATGATTCCCGTTGGAAAAATAGACAGGCGCAATCTCTGTCAATTGCTCCATCAGTTCCTCCGCCACGTAAAAACGTTCCGGTTTTGTGTGCACGATGAGATCCCCCGGAACGAGGATTGACTCCGGAGCTTCCTCGCGGATTGCCTGAATCAGGCGTTCATTATGTCTGCCATAGCGCCACAGATGCAGATCCGCCAACACCACCCACGTATGGTTTTCCTTTAATTTGTCTGAACAAATCTGATAGTGTGTCCGGTTAAAATGCCTCAGTTCCCATACCTGCCAGAGTACATAGATCAACCAAAGGAAACAAAAGACTCCGATGATTTTAAAAATAAGCGTCACCGCCTCTCATAAATGTTTTATAACTGTTTCACACATCCACAGCTATGAATGTTCATAAATTCTTCCGTCGCCTCGTAAACTATTACAAAGACCGGAAGGACCTGTTTTATGCATCTGAATAACAATTTTAAAAAATGTGTCAAAAAAAGACTGTTTCCATTACTGCTTGTATCTGTACTTACACTCTGCTCTGTATGTTCTATATCAGCAGAGCCGGTCGCTACCGAAGGAACTGAAGCCGGCGATACGGATTCTTCCGACAACCGGAATATGACAGACGACTCGACAGTTGCCCTAAATCCCGCAGCAAAATCAGCGCTCATCATGGAAGCAAAGACCGGAACCGTCATCTATGAAAAAAATGCGGATGAGCGACTGCGTCCCGCCAGTGTTACAAAAATCATGACACTCCTGCTCATCTTTGAAGGTCTGGAAAAAAAGCAGTACACTCTGGATGACATCGTCACCGTTTCCGAACATGCTGCCTCCATGGGCGGCTCACAGGTCTATCTTGAGCCCGGTGAAACACAGACGGTAAACGATATGATCAAATGTATCAGCATCGCCAGTGCCAACGATGCCAGCGTTGCCATGGCAGAATTTGTTGCCGGATCCGAACCGGCATTTGTGGAACAGATGAATACCAGGGCCAAAGAACTGGGCATGAACAATACGACCTTTGTCAACTGCTGTGGTCTGGAAGCTGAAGGGCATCTGACGACCGCGCGGGATATTGCCCTCATGTCCCGGGAGCTGATCACGAAACATCCACAGATTCATGACTATTGTACCGTGTGGCAGGACACCATCACACACGAGACACGCCGCGGATCCTCAGAGTTTGGTCTGACCAACACAAACAAATTTTTAAAACAATACACTTACGCAAACGGATTAAAAACCGGATATACATCTCTAGCCAAATACTGTATCAGCGCAACAGCTGCCAAAGACTCGTTGCAGCTGATCACCGTTCTCATGGCGGAACCGGACATCAAATCCCGTGTGAAAGATCTGCAAACCTGTATGGATTACGGCTTTTCCAGATGCAAGCTCTACGAGGATCCGAATGATGATCCCCTGACACCGATTCCTGTCGCACACGGGAAAACAGACACGCTTTCCATCACCTACGACGGACCCATGGAGTATCTGGACACAGATGGAAGGGATCTGTCCGCAGTAGAGAAAACTCTGTCCCTTCCGGAATCAATTCCGGCCCCCATCAAAGAAGGGGATATCGTTGGAGAAGCGGTCTACACGCTGAACGGTACTCTGCTGGGTTCCGTGTCCATCCGTGCGGCACAGTCCGTTGAACAGGCAGACTATAAATTCTTTTTTCTGAAAGCGGTACACGCGTTTTTTTAAGAAGCTCACATACAAAACAGCTATAATAAAGGTGCAATCAGTCTCAGGAATGCATGCAGCATACGCATTCCGAAGGGATGCTTCCGCCGGCAATCCTCGATCATCACCTCTCTGGACACCGCAAATGTCTCAACCATATCTGTATACACCTGTGCGACCGCCGGAGCACGATACAGAAAAACACCACATTCAAAATGCAGGTAGAGACTGCGGTAGTCCAGATTAATGCTGCCGACGGTTGCGTATTGATCATCACAGACAAAGCATTTTGCGTGCAGAAAGCCCGGTGTATACTCATAGATGCGCACACCATTTTCCAGCAATCTTGCATAATGGGAGCGGGTCAGCATAAACACCATTTTTTTATCCGGGATACCGGGGGTCACAATCCGCACGTCCACACCGCTCTTTGCCGCATTGCATAAAGCCACGGTCATTTCCTGGTCGAGGATCAGATAAGGAGTGAAAATATAGACATATCTGGTGGCACGGTTAATCATGTTCAAATAAACATTTTCACCGACATTTTCATTGTCCAGCGGCGTATCATCATAAGGCTGCACATATCCCTGCGTAGGAATCTGTTCCATGAAGGAGTCATCAGGCAGATAAGCTTCACAATCTGATTCACTGCCGACAATATAATCCCACATCTCCAGAAACATCACGATGAAGCTTCGCGAAGCCGCACCCTCCAGTCGGATTCCGGTATCCTTCCAGTAACCAAAACGATCAATTTTATTGATATACTCATCCGCAATATTCACGCCGCCTGTATAACTGATCTTTCCATCCACCACCATAATTTTGCGATGGTCTCTGTGATTCATGATAATTGCCAGCACCGGACGCGCCGGATTAAAAGCGGCACATTTGATTCCCTTTTCCTGCAGCTTGCGGTAAAAATGCGGAGGCATCTTATTCACACATCCCACATCATCATAGATCAGACGGACATCCACGCCCTCCGACACTTTTTTTGCCAGCTCCTCCACCAGCGTATCATACATTTCTCCGGTATCGAGAATAAAATATTCTAAAAAAATATATTTTTCCGCGCTTCGGATATCTGTAAGCATTGCCGCAAACAGTTCCTCCCCGCATTTATAATAACAGCTGGAAGTATGATCACAAAGCGGAGCGTGAGCCGCATGCCAGATATAATCAGACTGCATCGCTGCCTGCGGCTGCTCTTCCCGCAGGTTTTCCGTGATCAGCGTGTTTTCGGTCAGATAAGGCTCTTTTTTTGCATTGATGCTATCCATGCGCCGCCTTGTTCCACGTGTCAGACCCGGGCGGCCAAAAATCAGGTATACCGGTACTCCCACGATCGGAACCATCATAATAAAAAATACCCACGACAGCTTAAATGAAGGATTCGACCAACGTGTTATAACAAAGAACGCCAGCAAAATCGCAATGATATTTAAAATTGCCGAGACAAAGTTATATCGCACACTGAAATCCGCCAAAAACAGCACAATCCATGCGATCTGCAATAAGATCATCACTCCTATAATAAATAATCGACTTGTCAATAATTTAAAAATTCGTTTCATCGTGTGTGTTCCTCTCTGATTCCATGATTCGCAGTGCAGACCACTCGAAAAATCACAGATTTTTCTCGTTGTCGTGCATTCGCACTATCAAAATCATAAATTACAAATCCATCTGCGAGCAGATAATTTGTAATTCAATGATTTTGGCACTGCTCATTGTTTATCATATCATATAAGCTGTGCAAAATCAAAATTTCCCCATCCCGGTTTTCCTTTTCTGCGCTGCAGCTTACTGTACAGAAACAGCTTCAGATCGGAAGGCGCAAAATCCGGGTAAATTTCACCCAGAACAGCCAGCCCGCCGGTCACAACAGCTGTCGACATGGATGTTCCGCTCTTGCTCACATAGCCTCCATGGCTGCCACAGCTGATAATATGTGTTCCGGGTGCCAGAATCTCCGGCTTTGTGACACAGGTCTCTGTCGGTCCCCTGCCGCTGTATCCCAAATGCATGCTTCCCTTCAGCAGCACACGGTCATCGTCATCCAGACTGCCCACAGTGATCAATTCGGGAATCGTACCCGGCACTGTCACAGAAGAAGCGCCGGGCCCGTTGTTTCCGGATGCAGCCACCACACAGATCCCATTTTCCCATAACGCCTGAATTGCCGTGACTAAAGCCTGTTGCTCCTCACGCTTTGTCTGTGGCATCATCCCGATGGAAATATTTAAAAAACGGATATTATATCGCCGTCGATTGTTTAAAATCCAGTCAACCGCCCGCACAACTGACTCAACGTTCCCGTTTCCCATTGTATCCAGTACTTTTATGACAATGTAATGACACTCCGGAGCAATCCCAGTATATTTTCCATTACTGAGTGCTCCGCTTCCGCCGATAATCCCCGCAAGGTGTGTGCCGTGACCATTGTCATCATAGATACCGGTGCGTTTATTCACAAAGTCCTTGAAATCCAACACCCGGTTTCGAAAATCCGGATGCATGGTCATTCCCGTATCCAAAATTGCCACATTGGAACCGCCACCAAAATACCCTTCGCCATGAGGAAGCTCTGTATGAATTAATTTTCGTACACGTTCCATATATCATCCCTTGCCATCATCCAATAAAAGTCAAAACATAAAACAATTACTGATTTATCTTATGCAGGAAAAATATGAACGTGTTCTGTACTTCATCTGAAAACAAAAAAGAGGAATCGGTTTTGCACCAATTCCTCCTCCGTATCGGTTTTTCAACCGGTTTATTTTTCTGATTCTGCAACATCCTTCATAGAAAAACTCATACGGCCCATCTTGTCCTTGCCCATGCACTTGACGGTTACCTTATCGCCGAGTGTCAGAACATCCTCTACACGGTTGATGCGCTCCTTCGCAATCTTGGAAATGTGAACCATACCCTCTTTTCCGGGAGCAAACTCAACGAATGCGCCGAACTCTTTAATGCTGACTACAACGCCCTTGAAGATCTGTCCTTCCTCAAAATCAGTAGTGATAATCTTAATCATCTCAACGGCCTTGTCCATCATGGCAGCATCCGTTCCACAAATAGAAACAGCGCCATCATCCGTAATATCAATCTTTACGCCGGTGCGTTCAATAATCTCATTGATCGTCTTTCCGCGCTGACCAACCACATCTCCGATCTTCTGGGGATCAATGGTGATCTGGATGATCTTCGGTGCGTAAGGGCCAACCTCCTTGCGGGGCTCCGCAATTGCCTTTGACATACAGTTGTCCATAATGAAGAAACGTGCCTCGCGACATCTCGCGATTGCGCCCTCCACGATGGGGCGGGTCAGACCGTGAATCTTGATATCCATCTGGATGGCTGTAATACCATCCTTTGTTCCGGTCACCTTGAAATCCATATCTCCAAAGAAGTCCTCAAGACCCTGAATATCGGTCAACAGTACGAAATCGTCATCGGTATCTCCGGTGACCAGACCACAGGAAATTCCGGCTACCATCTTCTTGATCGGCACACCGGCAGCCATCAGTGACATGCAGGATGCACAGGTAGAAGCCATGGAAGTAGATCCGTTGGACTCAAAGGTCTCGGATACGGCACGGATTGCATAGGGGAATTCCTCCTCGGAAGGAAGCACCGGAATCAATGCCCGCTCAGCCAGCGCGCCATGTCCGATCTCACGACGTCCCGGACCACGGGAAACCTTTGTCTCACCTACGGAATAAGCAGGGAAATTATACTGATGCATATAGCGTTTTGTGGTTACATTTGCATCCAGACCATCTACCTTCTGTACCTCTGAAAGCGGAGCCAGTGTTACGATATCGCAGATCTGTGTCTGTCCGCGGGTGAACATTGCGGAACCGTGAACACGCGGAATAATGTCTACCTCAGCAGCCAGCGGACGGATCTGATCCAGCGCACGTCCGTCGGGACGCTTGTGATCCTTTAAGATCATCTTGCGGACGGTCTTCTTCTGATACTGATAGATCGCATCGGGAAGCAGTGCCAGCCACTCTTCGTTTTCTGCGAAAGCAGCCTCTAACTTCTCAGTGATCTGACGGATATTCTCCTCGCGAACCTGCTTCACATCTGTGAATACAGCCTCCTCCATCTCTGCGGGAGGAACGATTTTTTTGATCTCCTCGAAGAGCTCCTCCGGAATTGCGCAGCTTGTGTAAGCGTGCTTGGGCTTGCCCACCTCAGCAACAATCTTATTGATAAACTCAATAATCGTCTGGTTGATGTCATG
>JALELN010000014.1 GCA_022771765.1 Lachnospiraceae bacterium
CAGTAGGAACCGATCTGCAGAGGTTTCACCTGGAAAGGCTCCACTCCCTGACAGCTTACCGTAATGGTTTCCGGTGCGGAAGGGTCGTACGCGATCTCGACCGTGCGTCCGATGAGCTGTGTCCTGGTTTCATACCGGCGCCCCTGGAAACTGATACATCCCCCTTTGTCAACCTTGCGGGATTCATGGTAAAGAAATGCCGCCCCGACAACGGCAGCATCCAGAAAGACCAGGGGACGGGTATCCCTGTTGAATTCCTGCAGGGGAGAGATTCCTTCATCCGGAACAGAGACCCCGAGGCTCTGATAGTATTCCCGGATCCCTTCGTGGGCGCGGTTGTGGTAGTATTCCTCCAGATAGATCTTCCAGTAATGGTTCAGGTCCTCCAGTGTCCGGATTTTTTTGGCCTTTGCCTCGGCGATGAAATCATCCACTACCTGATGGAATTTCTCTATTTTTCCCTTGTTATGTAAAGAATTACATAACAAGGGTTATGACAAGAAATCCGTTATGTAAAGAAATGTCTGCTGAAGCTCCAAAGCACTGAACTTCAGCACAGATTTCTTTACATAATATCTCGGTATTGTATCATGGAACTGAAAGGAGGATTGTTCCATGATCACAGACTTAACAGAACTTATCCGATTATGTAAAGATGAACTGCATGACAGAGAGTACCATTCTCATCATGCAAACGTCCTCACATCAGAGTGGGATGCACTATTACAATGGTTTGGGGACAATGGAATTCAGGAGTTTAACCGCGATATCGCTTTTTCTTACTGTGATGATGCCATTGGCTCCCACATCATTGTTGAGGGAATGACTCCAAAACAAAAGAAAAGGCTTCGTGCCATTCGGATGTTACTGTCCTACCAGGAGCGTGGTGATTTCGAATTCAGGACACCGCGTGTAGAGTATTCGTTTCCCGGAAATACGGGGGCGATTATTCTTCGTTATCTTCAATACGAAAGGAATCAGGGACGCTCAGAAAAAACTATCAGTTGTAAGCGAATAGCGCTTTGCAGCTTTAATAGTTATCTTCTGGAAAAAAGTCTGGGCTTTGATGACCTGGGGGTAGACGAGATTGAAGACTATTTCTCGCTTACATGCCACAACAGCCTGTCCTTGCGACATAATAACGCCAACCATCTCCGCCAGCTATTTCATTACCTCTATGATTTCGGTATTACCGAGAAAGATCACGCTCTGTTTGTACTGAAAGACCAGTACAGGAACGAATGCAAAGTTCCGACGACCTATAGCGAAGAGGAGATTTCACGTATGATAGCTGCGGTAGACCGTTCATCCGCAGTTGGAAAACGGGATTATCTGGTATTGCTATTGGCAGCGGAATACGGATGGCGTGCGGGTGATATCGTAAATTTCAGGTTTGACCAGATTGACTGGAATAAAAATACGATATCCTTTGAGCAGAGCAAGACAGACATATCTGTTGAATTTCCGCTTCTTGCATCGGTAGGGAATGCCATTATTGCTTATCTGAAAAATGGCAGGCCGGATTCGGCTGCTCCGGAGATTATTGTGGCGAGTAAGGGATGTACCAGAGGGCTGCCGCTTGCAACTCCGACGATACATTCTATTGTCAGCAGATATATGCAGGCAGCACATGTCACGCACTGGCAGGAGAAAAAACATGGCCCTCATTCATTAAGACACAGCCTTGCGACTAACCTTTTGAAAAAGAATGTATCCATGCCTGTCATTAGTACAGTTCTTGGGCATCAGCGCACGGAAACAACAAAAATCTATTTGAAAGTGGATGTGGAAAGCCTATCCAGATGTGCACTTCCAATACCTTCGATTGCAAGTCCTTTATATGAGGGGGTGACAGATAAATGAGCAGACCTGTATTCCACTCCGGCTTTGCTGACGAGATCAACCAGTATCTGGATTATAAAATAGCCAGCGGCTACACTGAAAAAAGTTACTGTTCTGTTTTAAAATCATTTGATGTATTTTGTTGCCAGCGTGAAATTTACAATGTAAGGTTCAACCGTTCTGATGCGGATGCATGGGTCGAGAAAAAGGAAAACGAAGCAACAACCTCCCATTATGCCAGAGTTAACAAGGTAAAAAGCTTTCTGGAATATCTGAGCCTCAAAGGATATGATGTATACCTGATGCACGATGTATTCTTTAAAGCAACTGATTTTCAGCCCCATATTTATACGGATGACGAAATTCAAAGATATTTCCATGCAGTCGACACATATCACTCGAGCAGGAATCTCATGGAAGATGCACAACTGCCTGTTCTGTTTCGGCTGTTATACTGCTGTGGTACTAGGATTAACGAAACCCTTGGAATCAAAAAATCCGATGTGGATCTGACTAATGGCATCATTCGGCTCACTGAGGTGAAAAATGGCTGCGAACGCTATATCGTTCTCGGACAGGAAATGAACCAGCTCATGAAACGTTACGCTGATAAAACCTTTTATCTCTTAGGTGATGGAGATTATATCTTCGTTTCTTTTGACGATAGACGAAGGCAGGGACGAAGAATATATGACATCCATAGAAGGATACTGAAAGAAGCAGGCATACCGTTCCTTGGTGACGGAAACGGACCACGTCTCCACGACTGGAGACATACTTTCGCAGTGCGTTCATTTAAGCAGATGGTTGATAGTGGGATGGATATGTATGTTGCCCTCCCGATCCTTTCAACGTATCTTGGTCACAAGACCATTTATGCCACGGAACGGTATGTGCGGTTGACAATGAGTCTGTATCCGTATATAGAGGAGCGGTTCAGTCAATGTTTTTCTGAAGTGTTCGGGAAGGAGACTGTTTATGACCAGACAGACTGATTTTTCCGTTTTCCTGAATCGCTTTTTGACAGACTATCTGCCCAACAAAAGAGGAAGTTCGCCAAAAACCATTGATTCTTACAGGTATTCATTCATCTTCCTTTTAGAGTACTATGAGGAATGCTATAAAATCAGACCTGACAGACTGATCCTGTCGGATATCACTTATGAAAAGATTGCTGGATATTTCGACTGGCTTCAGGAGACGAAATGTGTATCCGTATCTACCCGGAACCAACGTCAGGCTGCAATTAACAGCTTTATCCGTTTTCTTATGTATGAAAGACCGGAGTATCTGAATGAGTACCAGCGTATACTTGCCATCCCCGTAAAAAAGGCTCCGCAGAAGGAAATCTCTTACCTGAAAACGGATGGTGTAGCAGCTTTAATGGGAATGATAGATATATCCAAAACAAACGGACTCCGAGATTATGTCATCCTAATGTTATTGTATTCCACAGGAATTCGAGTAAGCGAACTGATAAACTTAAAAATCAGGGACATTTCCCTGCACGCGCCGTATACTTTGCTTGTTCATGGAAAGGGTGGCAAAAGCCGGTATGTTCCATTATTAAAAGATGCCGTTCCAATCATCCGGAGATATCTTGATTCGGACATCTTGTACGGCTCCACAGATGTTAATCGCTGGTTATTTGTCAACCATATGAAAAAGCAGTTCACAAGGCAGGGAATAAATCATCTTATCAAAAAATATGGTGACATGGCACGAAAACTTTATCCAGAGTTGATTCCGGAAGATCTCAGCCCGCATAAAATGCGACATACTGCCGCAATGGAACTGGTCAATTCAGGTGTTGACCTGATTTACATTCGAGACATGCTCGGTCATGTAAGCGTTAAAACGACGGAAGTATATGCCAGAACCGATGCAAAACTCAAAAGAGCTGCTATCGAAGCAGCTAGCCGTGAGATTGTCCCACCAGAAGAAGCACTCTGGGATCATGACGAAGATTTGAGATCTTGGCTAAAGGGGTTCAATAAGAGATAATTATTATGTAAAGAAATCTGTGCTGAAGTTCAGTGCTTTGGAGCTTCAGCAGACATTTCTTTACATAACGGATTTCTTGTCATAACCCTTGCTGGCCCCGTCACGGATTTTCGTGTGGAGAAGCAGCACGCCGAGGGATACACAGATCATGGAAAGCTGCTCATTGGAGTAGCTGCAGCCATTGTCTACATAGAGTTTATCGGGAATTCCGTAGGTGGCAATGGCATCTTTTAACACCTTCTGGAAGTTGCAGGCATTATCGTTATAGAACAGCTCACCGCCAACCAGAAGCCTGGAGTGGTCATCGATGATCATGATGCAGTAGACGCGTCTTGTCCGCCCGTCCTCAGTGATGTGTGGAAGATAGCAGGTATCAGCCTGCCAGATTTTTCCGAATTCATCTTCCTCGTATGCTTTACGGTCGCGGAGATTCGGGTTTCTGGCAGCTTTGAGGTCATTGTGCCGGATAAAGCGCTGGACGCAGTCGACACTGACAGAAGCCGGGATAAATGATTCACGGATCAGATGATCATGGATCTGCGTGGCATTCATGCGTGGGTGTTCTTCCTTGATGCGGTAGATTTCAGCGATGGCATCCTCGTTTAAGGCACGCGGAATGCCTTTGTCAGACCTTGCATTTGGCATCAGGGCATCCAGCCCGCCGGTGTTGTAGAGAGATTTCCACTTTTCCAGCGTTTTGTAGCTGTAGGTGACAGTGGAACCGTCCGGAAGGGTCAGTGGAGAAGCGGTCACACGTTTGTAGTAGGCAGTCGCCGATGCATCAGGAAAAAGCCCCTGGACGACAGGGGCGATGAGTGCGAAGCGGAACTGGGCCACTTCAGCATCATGTCTGGTTGTTTCAGTATCTTTGCTCATGGAAAAAGTCCTCCTTCTTATGTTTTCTTAATCATAAGCGGAACCATTGCCGTTCGCCATCCCA
>JALELN010000036.1 GCA_022771765.1 Lachnospiraceae bacterium
CTGTCTCTGTCGCTCATTCTGCTGAACGGAACAGTGACGATCGTGAGCGGGTTTGACATGGATAAATACATCAAAGAATCCATTGTGTCTGATTTTTACATGACCGATGCGGCAATGACAAATCCTATGCATACGGTTGAGATCACGGACGGTGTCTCACCGGAATTGGTGGAAGAAGTCAGTAAGCTGGATGGCGTGACGGACAGTGGCTGTGTGTACATGGAGGAATATGAGCACAAACTGGATGAGCCTGCACTGACGCGGGCGAAAAACTTGTTGGAGGAGTTCAAGGATCTGATCCACTACCCGGAAATCATAGAGCAGTCCAGACAGAGGCTGGATGAGGGCTGGATGGCCTCTCATCTGTATGGCATCGATCCGTTTATCATTGATAAGATGGAACTGGTTGAGGGAAGGATCGATCCGGAGAAATTTGCCACGGGAGATTATGTGGTTGCCACGACCCTGGTGGACACCGGTGAGGGGAAATTTTATGACATCGGGGACAAGGTGACCATTGATTTTGGCAATGGAAAATCAAAGGAGTACGAGGTTCTGGCGCTGGGTGATATCCCCTATGCACTCTCGCCGCAGCACAGTCATATGTTTGAGGTGTTCTTTACACTGCCGGCGGATGAATTTGTCCGACAGACCGGAAACGCGGGGGCGATGAAGCTGGCATTTGATGCCGCTCCTGACCGTTACGACGAGGTGGAGCAGTGTGTGAAGAATTACTGTGAGACTGTGGATCCAAATATGGATTATCGTTCCAAGAGTACTTATGCAGAGGAATTTAAGGAGACGCAGCAGATGTTTCTGATGGTAGGCTGCAGTATGAGCGCGATCCTGGCACTGATCGGCATTTTGAACTTTATCAATGCCGTCATCACGTCCATCCAGACGCGCCGCAGGGAATTCGCAGTCCTGCAGTCCGTCGGCATGACCGGAAAACAGCTTCGCCTCATGTTAATTGGAGAGGGACTATGCTATATCGGAGGCACTGCGTTCTTTACACTGACCCTGGGCAGCCTGCTGGGCTATGTACTGATCTATGCGATCGCAAACCAGATGTGGTTTTTTACCTATCATTTCGTGATCGCCCCGGTACTTCTCGTCCTTCCGGTGCTGTTTATCCTTGCAGTGCTCATTCCGTCCGTCTGCTACCGGCAGATGAACAAAAGAAGTGTAGTGGAGAGGTTGCGTTTGCATTAAAAGTATACCCGAAAGGGTATAAAGAACAAAGTGAATATAAAAATATACCCTTTCGGTGCTATTTTTAAGTTATACACTTGACTTTATACCCGAAAGGGTGTATTGTGACGATATGAGTACAATTGGAGAATATATAAAACAAAAGAGAAAAGAAATAGGTTTGACACAGGAAGAATTTGCGATGCGGTCCGGTTTGGGGCTGCGTTTCGTCCGTGAACTGGAGCAGGGCAAGGAAACCGTACGTTTGGATAAGGTGAATCAGGCATTAAGTATGTTCGGCAAGGAAGCTGTGCCGGGAGATCGAAAGGAGCTGTAATATATGTCCGAATATCGAAAAGGGTATGTATATATTCAAAACCATTATGCGGGTATCATCGAAGAAACGGAAGATGGATACTCATTCTCTTACACATCGGAATATTTACAGCGCCCCGATGCTGTTGCAGCAAGTATTACATTGCCGCTCCGGGATGATGCATATGAGGCCACGATCCTTTTCCCTTTTTTTGATGGATTGATTCCGGAGGGCTGGTTACTTGATGTAGTCAGTCATAATTGGAAAATAAATGCAAATGATCGTTTTGGACTGCTTTTGCTTGCGTGCAAAGATTGCATAGGAGATGTCTGCATTCGAAACGAGGTGATGATAGAATGAACTGCCTGTGCTGTGGAAAACAGATTCCAAATTCTGCTACTGAATCAGAAAAACAGTGGAGATGGCATAAAAGGTGTGTGAAAGCATTCTTTCATACAGAGGAGCTGCCGGCAATAAATATTACGCGGGAACGATTGCTGACTCTTACGAATGAAACGGTCAATAAAGGATTGACGGTGCCGGGCGTTCAAAAAAAATTATCACTTCATTTATCTACAGAAGGGGCGTCCAGACTAACAATTGTTGATTATCCAACCGGTTATATCTTAAAGCCTCAGACAGAGGACTATGATTTTATGCCTGAATATGAGGATCTGGCGATGCGCTTAGCAGAGTTATGCGGAATCCAAACAGTTCCACATGCTTTGATTCAGATGAATGAGAGTTATGCGTATATTACCAGACGCATTGATCGAGAGATAACAGATCAGATTGTTTCGCAGTATGCTATGGAGGATTTTTGCCAGCTTTCCAATCGTCTGACTCAGGATAAGTACAAGGGTTCCTATGAAAGCTGCGGAAGGATCGTTCGTAGATATTCCGTTGCCTGTGGTTTTGACCTTTCCGAATTGTTTTTGCGTGTGATATTTTCGTTTGTAATCGGAAATTCAGATATGCATTTGAAGAATTTTTCACTTCGGGAAACGCAGCCGGGCAATCGAAGGTTCCGTTTGTCGGAGGCTTATGATATGCTGCCTGTCAATGTCATTGTTCCAGAGGATACAGAGCAGCTTGCGCTCACATTAAATGGAAAAAAACATAACATTCACAGAAAAGATTTTCGGCTTTTTGCAGAAGCAAGTGGTATCCCACTCAAAGCAGCAGATCATATGATGGATAAGATTTGTTCTCTTGAGGATAAGTTTTTTGCACAAACGTTGCAGTCATATTTGCCGGATCAACAAAAAGAGAAGGTTTGTAAATTGATTTCGCATCGAATGGAACAGTTGAAATAAGGAGTCATCATTATGAACAGGTGTCATAAATAAGCCCCCCCGCATCGGCAAAACGCGATGCGGGGGGGCTTATAATAAATCCAATCTTAGTAGTTCTCAGCGTGAACCTCAAAGTAGCTCTGGGGATGATTGCAGACAGGGCATTTGTCGGGGGCGTTGGTTCCAACAACGATGTGTCCGCAGTTTCTGCACTCCCATACCTTTACTTCACTCTTTGCAAAGACAGCAGCAGTCTCCACGTTCTTTAAGAGTGCACGATAGCGCTCCTCATGATGCTTCTCGATCTCGCCTACCGCACGGAATTTTGCAGCCAGCTCAGGGAAGCCTTCCTCCTCGGCGGTCTTTGCGAAGCCTTCATACATGTCGGTCCACTCATAGTTCTCACCGTCAGCAGCAGCGCCCAGGTTCTGTGCGGTGTCACCGTTACCGTTCAGCTCCTTAAACCACATCTTTGCGTGCTCCTTTTCGTTGTCAGCAGTCTTTAAGAAGAGAGAAGAGATCTGCTCATAACCCTCTTTCTTTGCAACAGATGCAAAATAGGTATATTTATTTCTTGCCTGTGACTCTCCGGCAAAAGCTGCCTCCAGATTCTTCTCGGTCTGGGTGCCTGCGTACTTGTTGGCGGGCTTCGCCTCTGCGATCTTCTCAAATGCAGATGCCGGCTGCTTACATAACGGACAGGTAAAATCTGCCGGAAGCTCCTCTCCTTCATAAATATAACCACATACCTTACATTTCCACTGTGCCATTTTTTTGTCTCCTTTCTTGTTTAAGATCATACTTTTATCTTCATACATTGTATGCAGCATTTTTTCAGCCATCTCGCTGAGGGGTTTGCCGTAAAACTCTTCGTAGAGCTGCCTGATCGACGGGTTTTCGTGGCTCTTTCGCAAGGTCATCTCCGCATCTTTTTTGTAAAGGCTGTCGATGCGGGCTTTTCGAACCTCATCGGCATTCTTCATGAGATCCTTCGGCTGACCGCCGCCACCGATACATCCGCCGGGGCAGGTCATGACCTCTATAAAATGATATTGCTTGTCGCCCTGTTTCATGCGCTCGATCATCTTTCGCGCATTGGCAGTGCCGTAGACGACTGCCACATTTACATTCAGCTCGCCGATCTGTAAGGATGCTTCGCGGATGCCTTCATAGCCGCGCACCGGCTGCAGATCGTAGAGCTGTGCGGGGGCTTCCTCACCGGTGATATACTCATAGGCGGTTCGAAGCGCAGCTTCCATGACGCCTCCGGTATTGCCAAAA
>JALELN010000059.1 GCA_022771765.1 Lachnospiraceae bacterium
CTGCTCCATGTCATTTTCCGGCTGTAAGCTCTTGCGTTTTTCGTTAAAGTCCTTTATCACACTACCTGATAGCTGCTTAAGCTCGGTCATTCGATCCCCGAACTCTTCTTGTATTATAGACCAAACATTTGTTCCTGTAAACAATTTTAGTGTATTTTTTAGAGATTCCCTGCTGTCGTCACTGTACTGCTCGATCTGTCCTTCTGACACAAGAAAGTCCACATAGTCTTTCAGATTCTTTCCCTCCAGATCCCATGTCAGCTTTACGTTCTTGCCTCCAGTATCACTGATGTCAAAGATATATCTCATTCGGGGGTTCAAGGCTCTGGACGGAAAGATCGCGCAGCCTATGGAACCGCGCTTTACATATCGTCCCACCTTTTTCCACGTATCATAATCCGCCATCAGGGTACTCTTCTCCGGAGATCTCTGTGCAGTCACCATGACAATGTTGTCAAATTCATAGCGGTACAGTTGTCCTGCGATCTTTAATACATCTGTCCAGCTCTTTGGTGACCGGGTGATCCGCCTGATCTCTGAATCATAGATCGCTTTGACTTTCACATCCACATGCATTCTGTCACACCTCCTTTTCCTACTTGAACAGTTCTGCAAACATGCCCTTAAAGAGCTTTAATTCCTCCTTGTCAAGCGCGATTGAAAATCCGCCTCCCTTTGTATCTGCGGCCTTCTTCTTAATCATCTGTCTTACCACGCGAAGAAGAATGTAGCACTCCTTTGACTTCGCAACGTTCTCTCTGAAGGAAAGTGTATCTCCCTCCACGAGTGTCTGTCTGTCACGGATTTCCTCCCTGATCTTTCCGGCAACCGCTTCTACTGCCTCCGGTGAAAGAAAAACGGAAGCCGTTACAGCTCCCGATCTGTCCCACTCCTTATGAAGTTCCTTGACGAGATACTCCATATTTTTCATTACTGATTCTGTTTTCATTGTTTCTTTTCCTCCTTTTATATTATGGTCTTCCGATCACAACAATCTTTCCTGTACTGGCCACATCACGATAAATTACACCCACCCGTGAGTTAAGCGCTTCCACTACTTTGCCATTTCCTACATAGATTGCGACATGGCTGATATTCCGGTATCTGCCATTGCTCGTGAAACTGTAGAAGATCAGGTCTCCCGGCTGCATATCACTATAGGATACCGTCTTTCCTGCTGTTTCAAGTCCCTTCGCCTCTGCAGCAGCCGTATTTGAACCTTCGCAGCTGATATTCACGCCTGCATCTCTCCATGAATAGTACGCAAGGGAGCTGCAGTCATAATAGTTTCCGCTGTCTCTGTAGTCCTGACTGTACGGATAGCCAACTCTGTGGAGCGCATAAGAGCAGACCGTTTTCTGCCTCATATCCGTGATACCATTCAGTATGCCATTGATTTCAGCCTCCGTCAGTGAGCACACTCCGGGTGTTCCGCCGCCGGATCCGCTGCTCCAGCCCAGCTGTCCCATAAAATCAGGCGTCATGATCTGCTCAAGCATCTCAACCTGATTTGCGTCAAATCCATACTCAGAAATCATATCCCGGTAAGACTTCTTTTTTACATCAACATACAGCACTTTTATGATAGAGCCGTTTACACTTTTTCTTTCGATTCGTGTAGTATATGTGCACATGTCATTTACAACTGATTGCAGCCAGCCCTTGGATGTGTTGTTCATGATCGTTGCCGTTTCCCCGACACCATACTTCACCATATAGACGGCCATGATGTCATAATAATTATCAGGAGCGATTCCGGTCCCCTCGTAATCGATATAAACCAGTTCTCCCGTATCACATCTTGGATGTGTCTGTACGAGTTCATTCACTTTCGCATCAAACTCCGAGACATACGCTGTCGTGACGGTCTGCACCGTGTCTCCTGCCTCAAGCGGCTGCAAAAATAATGCGAACGGGGAATTATAAATAATGGCTGTTACCGAAAGTACCGGAACAGCCACGATCGCTATCAAAAGTGCGATTGCTAAAAGTGTCGTTCCAATGACCGGTGCCACAACCTTTACCCAGGTCATGAACCGCTTTACTACAATATCTTTGGCCAGTTTTAACAGCGTATCTGTCTGATTCTCCTGCGCTTTCATCTTATCGAGAAAGAACTTGATCTTTCTGGCGCGATTCGTCATCTTGGCATCTTTCACTTCCATAGATGCTCCCGCCAGATATCCGGCAGCCATACCCGCTGCGGTTCCTACGCCCGGTGCGACAGCTGTACCGGCTGCTGTAACCGCGGTTGTTGCAGCAGTTTTTGCCGCAGCCTTTGCCGTTTTCTTTGCAGTCTCCTTCGCAGTCTCTTTGACAGCCGCCTTCGTTGTTTTTTGTGCAGCTTTCTTAGCTGTTTGTTTTGCTAACTTCTTTGTTGTATCCACTTTTTTGATACGCTTTTTCGCTTCAGCAATGGTTTTTTCCTTAAACAGCTTCGCTCCCTTTGATGCGACTCCCGTAACAGGTCGCGAAAGCTCATACGCCAGCAAGGAAGCCTGTGCCAGTTCCTGTCCGCCCTCGTTGTGATCCGCTGTTTTCTGCGCTGAAACCGCTGCCGCCTGACGGGCAACATGCAGTTTCGTTTTCTTAGTCTTAATGGACGCATTGGACTGTTTCATTTTTCTGAGGAAGATCACCTCATCCCGTTCCTTATGCTTCTTTACCTGATGAACGGTACTTGACCGGTATGTCTGCTTTCGCTTCGGACCTTTCTTCACAATGTGCGCTTTCGCACCCTTGGGACTTCTCACTGCCGTATAGACATTTCCTGCTTTCAGTTTTCCTCGCTTTGGCACATGGTAGTGGATCGTTGTCTTTTTCTTCGTGTGGATGACCATTGGTTTGTCATCCACTTTTTTGATCTTCAATGGCTCACCTTCTCTCCGGTCACGTTACTCCTGTAATTCCTTTTTCTTCTGCTCCGCGATCTTCTCATGAATGTTGGTGTTATACAGCCTGTACAGATCCGTATCCTTGCTGATCTGATTATCAAAAGGAATCACAACAGAACCACACTTGATCAGTCCCATTCCGGATGCAGTATTCGTAACAAACCGCAGCTGTGCCTCTGATACACCGATCACCTCCGCCATTTTGGAACTGTCTGTATTCGCCTGCTTGAGAAGTGCCACAAACTCAGAGTTTGCAAGCATGGTGGTCGCCGTGTAGTTCTGTAAGAGATCCACGACATTCTGCGTGATACCGGTACATAACCCGCCCTGCTTTCTCACCTTCTTCCAGAGCTGCTGCAGATATTTTGCGGAATACTCAGAATTTAAGAGCACATGAAACTCATCAATATAAAGCCATGTTGCCTTGCCTCTCTGTCCGTTCTCAACAATGCGGTTCTGGATGGATTCCATCATAACCAGCATGGTGATCGGACTCAGTTCCGTACCTAGATCCCGGATTCCGTAAACAGTAAATCGGTTGTCTACATCCACATTTGTCTGATGATTAAAGATATTCAGCGAACCATTAACAAACAGCTCCAGCGACAATGCAATATCTCTTGCCTCGTCCTCCGGCTGTTCTAAAAGCAGCTGATAGAAATCACTCATCACCGGCACATATTTTTCCCTGCTTCTTGCGATATCGATGTACAGCTTTCGCACGCAGCGGTCAATGATTGATTTCTGTCTGGAATTGAGGCTGTCTCCGATACACTGCTCACAAAGACCAAGCATGAACTCGCCTTTTTCCCTGACCATTCCCTTTGAATCGTTCGGATCAAGACTCCACACATCCATTTCGAGCGGATTCACGTAATTGTCCGTGTATGTGGACATATTTACGACAGTTCCGCCATAAGTCTGTGCGATGTCAAAATATTCGTTCATGGGATCAATGACAATGATCTCATCATCACCAGACAGAAATACACTTCCCATTTCCATTTTGCAGAAGAATGATTTTCCGGAACCGGGTACTCCGAATACGAATCCGTTGCCATTGATCAGCTTCTTTCGGTTCCCGATATTCACATTCTTGGAAATCTGGTTGATCCCGTAATAATTTCCGGTACTGTCATTCAGCTCCTGCACATTGAACGGCATTAAAACCGCAAGTGACTGTGTGAGAAGTGTGCGCATGGTCTCCACCTGCCGCACACCGATCGGCAGTGCCGTATTGAGTGCCTCTCTCTGTTTCAGATAATGCGTATCGATCGTGCAGCTATGGCGTTTTCCAATCGTTTCCACCGTCTCACATACACTGTCCAGTTCTTTTTTGCTTTCCGCCATAAGAATGATTGTCACTGCAACATAAAACAGGCACTGGTCGTTCTCACGGACATCATCCATGATCGCTTCGATTTCTTTTTTCTCCGTCCTCTTTGCATAAGAGATTTCTGTGGAGAAATCATTGTTCTTATTGCGGACACGCTGCTGCTTGATGATGTCTGATTCGATACCGAGATACTTTTTCTGCAGCACCTTCGTTGTCAGATCCTTCGGAACCGGTACGACATCAATACTTGTGATCGAGTGCACCGGAAGTGATGTGATCTCATTGATGAACCGGTCTGAAAGGCTGCTCGGGTACTTTTTAATGAAAAGTGCCTTGCAGTATTTGCTCTCATCCTCAAAATGATCCGGGAAATATTTCACCATGCCATTACACAGATCATTCCTGAAATCAGCTCCGACTTTCTTTGCCTGACGGATATCAAAGTCAAAACTCCCCTCATCTCCCAAATGATAGAAGTCATATAACACTTTCAGACGTTCATTTCCGCTGAGAGGAACGATTTCCGCACCCAGCTCGATAAAAGCCTTGTGAATGGTTGCTTCCAGTGTTGCGAACTGCGCTTTTGCCTCCTCGAAATTCTTTCGCTCGATCGTGAGTGTCAGGTATCTTTCCTGCTCAATTCCCTGTCGGCCCTCAATGATTTTTTCCTCGATAATATCGTTATAGATCCGACGATAATTATTGAAACCATCTTCTTTTTCTGAAATAAGAACTTTTCCCCGAAGGTCATCCATGTTTTTGTTCTTATTGTTTACGGTGATCTTGTAATTGCAGTCCAGCGAATTTAAGAACTTGCAGTACCGTTCAAAAATACCGATCTGTTCATCCTCAGTCGCTGTTGTATAGTTGATATCCTGAAAACGGTAGCACTTGGAAAACTTGTTTTTACTCACTTCAAAGATACCGTTCTCAGCAACTGCCATAATCTCGATCGTCTGCTGAATCGACTTTGGCGTTTTATATAATGGTTCACTTGCCTTTTTAAGCAGCTTAAAGCCATCTGTAAATAAACCCATTGCTTCTAACCTCGCTTTCTTGTTTTCTTTTGCTTTCTTTTTACCTGTCCTGCGGAGTCGGATGCATATTCCTTTATTGCCGGTTCTCCCTCAGTGGAAACATAGGTTAGCGCTTTATTTCCAAACAGGAAAAATAACTTCTTTGCCATGTACTCATAGAAGTTCATCTCGTTAAATGAATAAAAGCCTCCAAGTGCGATCGGTGCCACACAGGGAATTGCCACATATGCCGAACCGGTAAGACCAATATATTTGTACAGAAGAAGTACGATACCGCCTCCAACTACCACACTCGCTACGGAAAAGATCAGCTGTCTGGCTGTAAGTCCCAACGCTACTGATTCCTGATAGCGGTCGATGTCCTTATTTATCTCAATGACCATTTCTTCACCATCCTCTCTCTATAATCCAAATGCTTTACTTGTAAGTGTCTGTGCACCTTTCACGCTTCCGACAGTCATTGCGATGGTAAATGTCATCTCACACAGGTAGATCAGTGTCTGTGCCCAGTCAGCATAGCTTCCGGTGAAAGACGGCAGTCCCGCATTGATAAAGGCATTACATACCGCAATCGCAAGTGCCATGGTTACGGCTTCCAGTACGCATGAAAGGAAATACTTGCAATACGTTGACATCGTATGGCTCACCATTCGATTACCGGCCATCGTTGAACATGCAATCGCTCCAAGTGGTACGATGATCAGGATCTTTAAGAACCTGAAATACGCCGTATATATGATGAAAAAGCCACAGATAATGATGATAATTGCAAGAAATGCGGTAAGTATCAGCATGACCAGACTCTCACCAAAGCCTAAGTTTTGAATGACGGTCGCCTGTGCGCTGTCAATCTTCAGTTGTGTTGTCGAACCTTGTGATATGAGCGATACCAGACTTCCGATGGAAGTAAAAAATGCTTTCATGATCGTGACATTGTTTGCCACAAACCACTCAGCCAGTCCAAGCCGGATGAGCATCCGCAGAATGGACTCAAACCGCATTTCATCCTTGACATCTATGCTTTCCGAGCAGAAACCGATCACGAAGAACAGTACAACGAGAGAAGAACCAACCCCGACAAAGGTTGGCTCTATGCTCTCGATGACTGCCCACGGTCCTCCGTTCTTAAAACTGACTGGTGACTGTCCAAGCAATGCAAAAACCAAGGAAATCTGATTATTCCAAAATCCAAACACTACTTCTAAAAGTGCCAGTATTTTGTCTCCCAGCTTAAAAATATCCATGCTTGTATTTCACCTCTTTTCTCATTCTTCGTTCCATCAATATCAGAAACCTAAGAATGTAAGTACGGCAGAAATACCCGCCATCATAAGACCTGCTACAATTCCTTTCAGTGCTGAGTTCATGGTTGATGAATCCTGCTGCTGATATGCCTGCGCAAACTCCATGACATTCTTTGCAAGAATGATGACGCCTACCGCACCGATGACTGCGATGACCAGTGTCTTTAAGTTTTCAAGCGGCTGTGTGACTGCCGCGGTTCCTGAAGCGCCAGAGCCTCCGGAACCGCTGGAGCTACCGGTGGCTGATGCCAGGCAGGTCGTGCTCATAAGCATCACTCCCACAATCACGCCATTTACTGCTGCGATCACACGCTGCTTCATACGCATAAACTTTTTCTTCATGTTCTTTCCCTCCATTTTCTTGTTTGTTGTAATGATCTGTTCTCTCTTCATTTTGAAAATCTCCTTTTCTTAAAATAGAAAAGCCGGTACAAGTTTCCTCATACCGGCCATTAACAGTTACTCTATATGATCAGGCATTGCCTGTTGTTTTGATTTTGCATAAGAACCAATGCTACTGTCTTGTTCTGTATGCCTGCATCTTTTCAACGGATACTTCCGGATAGAAATAGGTCAGAATGGTAGCTTTTGGAATGCCTTCTGCCAAAGCCTTCTTTAATTCCGCCTTCTGCTCCGGGGTATAAGACCAGTGCACCATTCGGTTTGTGATCGTGTCCTCCCACTTCGGCTTTTCCCTTTCCGGATTTCTCTCCAGTTTCATGCCTGTCCCGCTGCTTTCGGCATCGTCTGCTTTCTGTGACTCATCCACATACTCCAGCTCGTTTGCCTGCTCCTGATCAAGCTTCGCTTTCTGCTCCGCCTCATCCCTCATGGTAAACCGACGATTCAGGTCTGTATCACCAAGCAGCATAAACTGCTCATAAGTGAGCGAATCAATATATACCTTCTCACCCTTGTCCTTCATCTTCTCGAAATGTGACACTGCTTTTTCCGAGAGAAGCTCAAAGGGTGGTCCGATCAGATGACCGGAATCCCTGATCCTGTGAATATAGGGTTCGCCCTTACCATCGGCTGTCTGATTGAACATCGGATGTTTGAATGGAACATACTTCTGATCCATGATCGGGTCAAACCCACGGATAAAGATGATGCATTTCTTATTATCCAGCTTCCGGACCTCATCCGGTGTGAACAGTTCGCGGCCAAGCACATCATAATTTCTTGATGCGCTTCCCTGTCTGCCCTTTGTCTCTCCGCTTGACTTCTTGTCAATCGTTCCTTTACCAAGCAGTTCGGAAACATACTTATGGGTACTCTGTTCATTACCTCCAAGGTATATGAACGTATCACAGTTGCCCGGAATAGTCTCCCAGGTATCCTTGAACAGTGCCTTTAGCTGGGCAAAATTCTGGATGATGATAATACTTGAGATCTCTCTGCTTCGCATGGTAGAAAGCAGCGAGCAGTAGTCATCCGGCAATGCAACATTCGCAAATTCGTCCAGCATAAAGGTCACGTGGATCGGAAGCCTGCCGCCGCAGTTGAAATCTGCCTGATAATACAGTTCCTGAAAGATCTGCGTGTAGAGCATACCGATAATGAAATTGTAGGATTTATCACTGTCCGGGATCACACAAAACAATGCCGTCTTTGTTTCCCCGTCTCCATTTACTCCGATACCGATCTCCGACAGTCTCAGTTCATCTTTCGACAAAAGTCGCAGTACCTGCTTGTTTTCAAGAAAGGCTAATCGTGAGTTAGCACTGATAATGATTGAACGGACGGTATCACCGGCTCCTCTCATGCACTTGTTATACTGTTTGACAGCCGGATGGCTGGAACCAAGCGGTGAACTTGATTCCAGAAATTTCATCCGCACATCCAGTTTGGACGGTTTGCCCTGTTCCTGAACCTCTGCTTCACCGAGAAGCTTTAACACCGTCTCAAAATTTCTCTGTGCCGGTTTTACTTCAAGCCATACATAATAGAAGATTGCCTGCAAAAACAAGCCCTCTGCCTTCTCCCAGAATGGATCCGTGGGCGTTGCGCCCTTTGGTGTCGTGTTGCTGATCAGGTTTGTAATCAGCTTGACAACATCCGTTTCCTCTCTGATATAAAAAAACGGGTTATAGCAGTCGGACTTATCCATCTCCAGAAGGTTGATCACCTTCACGTTGTAACCGTTGTTTTTTAACATCTGCCCACAGCTTCTGAGGATCTCACCCTTGGGATCCGTACAGATAAAGGAACAGTTATGCGGCATCTGCATCAGATTCGGCTTCACCTCATAAAAAGTCTTTCCTGCGCCGGAGCCTCCACATATCAGAATATTTCCGTTTAGCTTCAGTCTCCGGAAATCCAGTGACATTTTCACATTCTGACTCAGGATCCGGTTAAAGTTCTCGTCTTTGTCCATCAGTATTTTGTTGACCCGTTTCGGATTCTCAAATCTGGCTGTACCAAATTCCTTTCCCGGCATGAAGTTTCTCTGACTGGTGTAATACATAAGAATAGCCACTGCATAAACACCTAATGCAATGGCTACTGCTTTGCCTGTATTCTCATTGATATAGTTTGCAAAGGGAACTGCACATATTTCATTGAATCTCTCCATAAATTCATTAAAAGCAATTCCCTCATGCCACGCACCGTTCATCAGATAACCAAGATACCCGGCCAGTATCGCTCCGCAAACAAGTAACAGGATGGACGGTTTTTTCTTCGTTGTCTGCACCTGCTGCTACCTCGCTTTCTTTGTTGAAGGCTGTGTCTGGATAATTGGTTTTTTCTGCACCTTGTCCATTTTTTGGATCTGTTCATAACGCTCACGGACAGATGCCTCAACCTTGTCATAATGACTGTAAAGCTCCGATCCTTTTTGCGTTTTCACAACGCGGTTCTCCTCATCATAGATCTTGTAATCCTTTTCGTTATCAAGAAAAGTCAGCATAGTCTTTCCGTTATGGATATCCATGATGTTCTCCTTGCGAAGCCATACATAATTCGCATTTTCTCCCCAGGTTCCCGGAATCCTTGTCTTAACCGCATGATCATTTTCTGCTGCAATAAGCTTCTTACTGATCGTGACATCTGAAAGATTCGTATTCTTTGATGCCGCAATCGCCCTCATCCGTTCAGCAAGATCCTGATATCCTCTCACTCGGTTCATGAATGCTTCTTTATCCATGACAACCTTATGCATACCATCTTCGCTCTTGCTTCCAAGCACACCGATCGTCTCCAGCTGCTTGATGACCGTTTCCGCCTGTTCTCCATTGATACTGAAGTTCTCCTTGATCTGGTCCACACTGATAGCTTTCTTTTCCATGGCAAACATGCCGACCTTTTCAATCAGACCGTCTATTGCCGCATTTACTCTACTGTCTTCTACCGTGTGGCTTTTCTCGTTTCCCTGCTGTTTCCTTAAAAAATCCATCAGCTTCCCCAGCTGCTTCTCATCCCCGTTTTTCAGATAATCATCAAATGTGGCTATTTTCCCGAACTTCAGCTTCTGTATCATCATGTTCACACGGGGAACCGCTTCTGTATGAAAGATGATCTCACTCATTCCATCTGCCCGGTTGCAATTCGGAAGTACCGAATAAAGGATTCCGTACTTCTTTGCCATCTTCTGGACTTGTTTCATATCCTCTGTCTGAAACTGAAAGACCTGAAGATCACCACCCTTTAACAGCAGTTTTCTCATCGATGTCCTGCCAAGTGATTTCTCATAATCAAGCAATCCCGTCAAAACCTCCAGTGCCTTTTGCATGGCAGCAATACCACCGCTGCCGACCTTCATTGCAATTTCAATACCGTCATACGCGACACGGATAATTTGTACTGCTTCCTGAATTTCTTCTGCCATTAGCGCACCTCCACTTTCTCTCTGACTGTTGTTTTGATCACTTCTGTCTCTGCCGTGCGGATCTCCTCTGCCGAAACATCAATTCCATACGCACTCAGTATGGCCGCAAGATGATGGATCGCCTTTTCTTCCTCAACACGGTACATCTCCAGGGCAGTAAGCAGATTTTCCACCTGATCCACCCACGAAGGCTTTAATTCGTTCATTGTTCCTCCTGTGTTCATTGCTTCCTCCGTCTTATTTTCAACTGAAACCATACACACCTCCTAATCTGCCATGCTGTTTTCAAGCACGGCGATCTCGATGATCTCTTTCATCTTTTCCGCAGAAACATTATTGTTGATCAGCTCCACCAGCTGTCCCTCTGTCAGCCCTTTTTCAATGGCACTTCTGATCTGCACAAGCTGTGCCGGAACAAGGTTTCCGCTGGCAACGAGCTTTACAATATCAGCTCTTGATTTTTTTCTGATACAGAGCTTGCCTAACAATGCTGCCATTCCGCCGGCGCTGTTCTTTCGTACAGTCCGCTCCATCGGCAGTCTCTGCAGCACATTCCCTGATCCGTCTACAATCGGAACCTGGTAATACACCGGAATTACCGTCTGCCCCATGGCATTGCCCGGTTCCACGACACGCGCCTCTTTCGCCTGATCTGCTGTCTCTTGGCTTTCTGCTACCGTAACATCCTTCTGCATCTGCTTCTCCGGTTCTTTCCCATGCTCAGAACCGCTGCCCATCATCTTATCTTCCAGTGATTCAATCCTGTCTCTCATACGCTCCATCTCCTTATCCTTTTTTGTAATGTCATTTCTGAGCCTTGCGATCGTGCTGCTTGCCCTGTTCAGCTCGTCCTGCTGATGGCAGATTGTCGCATCCTTTTCCTCGTTCTCTTTTATTAGCCTGCTTTTGATCTCTTCTTCCTCTTTCGATGTTTCAAAAACTGCTAATTTCCTGTTCAGTGCATCGTAACGCTCGTCCTGATGATGAATTTTCGATACAACCTCTTCTATCTGCGCGATCAGATCCTTGATATACTCCGGTTCGGCTACAGCCGCCTCTTTTGTCTGCGACATCTTTTCAAGAACTGCATCATACGCTCTTCGCATGACAACCGGTAAATCTCCCCGTGTCACCACTTCTTTAATGGCTTCGAACGGGACTCCCTTTTCATAAAACTCCAAAGATACCTGCATCTGATGTCCGGAAAGTCTGCTGTCACGAAACAGTGTGATCATTTCTTCGGAGATTCCCTTGTGAATACATTCCGACAGGACTCTCATCTGTCCGATGTTGTAGTTTTTATTCACATACAGTGCAGTCTCCTCCTCCGTCAGTCCGTCCTCAAGATCACTTCTTACCAGTGCAAGGACATCCTCGCCCACGTTCTTGGAACGCAGCAGCTGGATGTGTTTTTCGATTGCCATTTTCGTTAATGGCTGTCTGTTTTCTTCCATATATGCCTCCTTCACTACAATAAAAAAACAGCCTATCGTCTTGGCTGCTCCCTCTTGTCACTTCTTGTTTCATCGTTATGTCTGATCTCTTTTTCAGTTGAATGAGCTTCCGCAGTCACGCTGTTCCAGATCTCTTTTCCGGTCTTTAGATCAGCCACTACTGCCCGCTCCTTTGCACAGGCTTTTGCATATGCCTCTTTATAATATGTCTTAAGAGCTGCTGCTTCTTCAAACGCGTATCCCTGACTAAGAAGCAACTGCTCAAGCTCCTGCCATCTGCCATGCTCCTCTGCAAAGAACTGATCACCCTGCCTGTATGCCTGTTCTGCCGGGCGGAGTGCATCCATCTCGTCAGCGGTTTTCATCAGTTCCCGGTTTCGCTCCCTTGCTTTATAGACACGGCTTTTTTCTGCCGATACCTCTTTCTTCTTTTCTGTCAGGGAATCAATGACACTCACCAGTTCCTCCACGGTATGAATGTCATGCCTTGCAAGAAACAGATACTGTTCCTGCAGTCTGTGCATCTTTCGGATATCATCCTTATACATCCACACCTGA
>JALELN010000061.1 GCA_022771765.1 Lachnospiraceae bacterium
GGAAGTGTTGTCAGAGAGTTCTTGAAGATCTGCTCAAAGCCTAAGAACTTGATGATGCTTAAGTTTACGGAAGGGTGCAGTCTTAAACCTCCCTTGTAAGGTCCAATGGCATTGTTGAACTGTACACGGAAGCCTCTGTTCACCTGAACCTGTCCGTTGTCATCTACCCACGGAACACGGAACATGATCTGGCGATCCGGCTCAGTGATGCGCTCTAAGATCGCATTCTTTCTGTAAAGCTCCTCGTTGGCATCGATCACCGGACGTAAAGAGTCCAGAACCTCGCTAACAGCCTGTAAGAATTCCGGCTGATCAGCATTTTTTGCTTTTACCTGCTCAAGTACTTCATCAACGTAACTCATGATTATCTAATCTCCTTTTGTAATTATGATAGTTTCGTTAGGCTCTTATCAAAGCCGCTCTGCACTTTATCATATTACATAACAAAAGTTTTCGCAACAAAATTCTTTATTTATAAAGAAAACCTAATAAAATTAAGCGTGTTCCCAAAAATGGAAACACGCCCGTTTCGATTTCTTCTTTATCTCTTACTCTGTCCTTCGCTTTGCAAGGAAAAAGCATCCGCATCCCACCAGAATAAACGCGATACAGATCATAAACTTCGGATCAAACCCGTCACCGGTCTTCGGTGTATTATCCACCTCGTGCACATTTGAGGTTGTAGATGCATACGCACCGGAAGAACTACCGCTTGTTTTTCCGCTGGAAGAGCTGCCACCGGAGCTGCTTCCGCCCGAACTACTGCCTCTGGAGCTATTGCCGCTGGAGCTGCTGCCACCAGAACTATTGCCACCGGAACTATTGCCACCGGAACTATTGCCGCCGGAACTTCCTCCGCCGCTTCCACTATCAATCGTCAGATCCTCATTTTCCTCATCATCCTCATAGTTTGCGTTGCCAGTCTGAATCTCAGTCGTGTCATCATCTGCATCACCGCTGCTCTCGCCATCAAGCGGATAGAACACATAGCCGTTTGCTGCCGCATAATCCTCAGCTGCAGAATTACTGTAACCATAAATAATATCCGGCGACCATGATTGATTTCCAATACTTGTCACACTCTTCGGAATCGTAATGGTATTAATCGCACTGTTGTTAAACGCACCACCCTCGATACTCGTTGCACCGCTGGGAACCGTCAGACTGGTAATCCTCGTACAACCGTTAAATGCATTGCCGCCAATGACCTTCAATGCAGAATTCAATGCAATCGAGCTCTTTGCCGGCGGGCAGATTAAAAGTTTCGTATAGGAAGCATTGTACAGGCAGCCGCCATCAGAAGCATATGTACCATTGCCGCCTGCTACATTGATCGTTGTCAGCGCGGAACAACCGCTGAACGCATCTGTCGCAATGCTGCTCGTGCTGGCCGGTATTGAGATACCGGAAAGGCCGCTACATCCCTGGAACGCACCGCTTCCGATGGTAGTCACGCCCGAAGGTACGGCCATGGAACTAAGACTCTTACAATTTTGAAATGCACCGCTGCCAATGCTGTTGATGGAAGACGAGATCGCCACACTCGTAAGTGCAGAACAGCCGCTGAATGTGCTGCTGGGAATCGAACTCACAGATGCCTGCATGCTGACAGATGACAGTCGCGAACATCCCGAAAAGACACCGGTTCCAAAAGAGGACACACTGCCAGGAACCGTCACAGAGGTCAATCCGGTACAATTTGAAAATGCATTATTTCCGATACTCGTCACAGAGGAAGGGATCGATACCGCAGAAATATTCGATTTTCCGGAAAAAGCGCCCGCACCGATCGCAGTTGCCGTATCGGGAATCGTGATACTGCCGCCGCTGCCGGTATATCCGGTCACTGTCGTACCACTCATCGTAAATCCCGCCGTGCTTGTATTTGTTGTAGATGCCATCACGGGATTACCGGGCAGAAGCATTGCGCAGACGACGCATAGCGCCAGGCTCACGCGCTTCACTACTTTGATTAATTTCATCATGGTATACATCTCTCCCATCTGTTACGTGAAAATTCATTTATTTTATACGTTTTGCAATAATAAACATTCTTCCTTCATCAGTATAACTATTGCATGTAGATAAAGTCAACAGCTGATCCCCGTATTTAGCGTCTAAAGTTCCCTTTTTCAGTGCATCCAGCTGCATCACATTCACACAGAATGCCTCAAACTCTGATTCATTATTTGCATTCAGAAAATTATAGTAGCGGAACGCATACTCATCCTGATAACTTACCTCTGACAAAAATGCCCCAATCACCTCATAGGTGCCCCGCTCATAGATCGTATCAAAGCGGATTTTGGAGTGTTTTTCCAGATATCCCTTATCAAGATATTTTTTCAGCGAGCCAAACATCGCGCCGCTTTTCATGTTATGCCCATAAATAATAATGTTTGTGTCCCGATCCACAAAATCATTGCGGTAGTCCATAAACAGAGAACCGTTTTTATCTTTCTTCTTTGCGAAGCTGTGGGTCAGATAAAACTGGCTGTTCTCCTCACTGTCAGACTGGAGCACCGGATAGTTGATGACCGTGCCGTCGATCTGAAGCCAGCCCACCAGATCATTATTTTCCGCATAAATCTCCTCGTATTCCGGGAGAATATCCGGTAATTGCTTCGGCTCATCCGAGGCATCTGCCTGCTCCTGTCCGTCTGTTGTATCATCCGGATTTTCGTTCTGCGCAGCATCTGAATCAGCCGGCTGCTCCAGAAAAGCCTCTTCCTCGATGTAATGTCCTGTCATATTCTGCATATCCTGCAGGCGTTTCATCTCCTGCGCGGACTGATTTTCCAGATAATCTGTATAGGCAAAATACCCAAAGCAGACAATCGCCGCCAGCACACAGATCACACCCACCAGACGATAATTTTTTGCCCGCTTGCTGTTTATTCGTTTCAGATCGTCCTGCGCTTTCTTCTCCTCCACCATGAGCATGGAGTGATTTGCAACAATATCGGACAGATACATGAAAAAATTAATGCCGACCTTACTGTGGAAAACAATCTCTTTGTTACGGATACGTGTATAGAGGCGGGCGGCGACATCAACGTCGTTGATGTCCACCTCCTCCGTGATCAGGTCGATCTTTTTTAAGTCTTCCTGTGCCTCTAAATATTCCTCATAAGTATCAAATTCGTAATCGCCGAGTCTGAATTTCCTTTTTTCCATCATCCCAAATCACATTCCAAATCACCCAGCCGGGTCTTACTTCACCTTCACTGATTTGATGGTGTTATAGTTACTGTAAGTCTTCACCCCATTTGCAGTGCGGTACGCGCGAATCGTGTAGTAATATCTCTCGCCGCTTGCAAGTCCCGAATCAACATACTTTCGACCGGAAGACTTGGAAACCGTCTTCAGACGTGTATAGATGCCGTTCTTCTTCGTGCTGTAGTAAATCTCGTAACCGGTCGCCTTCGCCACATTCGTCCATGTGAGAGTCACCCGACCTTTTTTCGTAGATTTTGCTGTCAGCTTCGGCGTATTGAGCATCGTCTTTGCGGATACTGCCGTAGAGAAATCGCCATAGGAAACAGATCCATCCACGTTCTCTACATACGAACGTACCTTGAATTTATATGTTGTACATGAGGTTAATCCCTTTACAGTATAACTATTTTTACTTGTCGTTGCAATGACACGATTGCTTGTATTACAGATCTGATAACCATCCGCGTAATCCTGCGCGCTCCATGAGAGCTTCATACTATTGTTTTTAATCGCACTGGTGCGCAGACCGCTGACAGCAGCAGAGGTAATCTTAAACGGAATCACCTTGCTTCCGGTATAATTTTTGCTCAGCGCAGTGACCATGATGGATGCAGTTCCGGGGTTCGTGTTATTGCTGTAGGTGATTGTATAATCCGTACCTGCAACCAGCGTCTTTCCGGTGGAAGAATCTGTCACCGTCACATTCGGCGTATAGGTATTTCCTGTATACTGATAGTTCGTCACTGCCGTCGTCAGACAGTTTTCAATATTCTTTGCCTCAATCGTGTAGTTAATGGTCTTTGTTCCGGAATAGCTTCCGATACCGGTCACTCTCATCGTCGCTGTTCCAACATTAATATTGTTGCTGTAGCTCACCACATAATCGGTGCCGCGGTTGAGCACTCTGCTGTTCATCGTAACCACCAGATCCGGTGTGATCGCATAGCCGGTGTAAGTGTAAGAAGACGCATATCCTGTGATCTCCATACCCCCGGCAGTATTGCTGATATTAAAGCTTTGGCGCGCTGTGCCGATGTAATAGGAATCATTCGTCGCAGTGGCCATGACAGTCGCTACTCCTACGTTCGTATTGTTGAGATATGTCACCGTATAATCACTGCCCTGATTGAGCATGTTTCCACCACAAGTCAGTGTCACATGCGGTGTGATCTGATAACCGGTATATACCTGATCCTCAATTGCCGCAATATTTCCGTAAGAGGAAAGGTCTGCCTTGATCTTATAGTTCTTAACAATTGTTCCGGTAAAATTATTACCTCTTCCGGTAATCATCAGCGTCGCTATTCCCGGACGGACATTATTGCTTGCAGTAATGATAAACTCATTGGTGCTGATACCGTTGATGCTGACAGTCGGAATTCTTTCATATCCGTTATACATCATGCAGTCATAAGCGCTGTTATCAAATCCAAGCCTGATATCAGCTGCCGCGATGGTTGTCGTACCGTTAGAGATACTTCCTGTTCCCTCGCTGGTGCCGTCCCACGTGTTATTTCCGTTCGCGTTGCTGCTGATAATATTAAAGTATGCGACTCTGCTTCCGGTATAATTTCCCTTTCCGGTCACTATAATGGATGCCTTGCCCGCAGATGTATTATTTGAATAGTTCAGCTCGTAGTCCTGACCGTTGGTCAGCTTTACAGTCCGCTTCGGTTCTGCCGGATTACTGCTGACCGGAAGATCCGTATCTTCCACGGTGATACCCTTCGGCTCAATGGACTGTCCGGTATAATAGTATGTTCCGTCATAGCCGGAGACCAGAATATAGGACGGCGCGATACTTCTCGGATTAATCGTGTAAGCACAGCTGTTTTCCTTACTTGATTTCGCGTAAGTTCCCTTTGAAGGCACACCAATCACTGCCACATAATAAGTGCCGGCATCTACGATCTGATCACGATCCACTTTATTTGCCTTATCGAATCCATCCTTATAGTAAGCGATATCATATCGCTTCTCACCATTCTCATCTGTCAAATCGGTAGAAGCGCCCCAATGTACTTGAATATCGCCCTCAGCCGGAGCCTGAACAAGACCGTTATAATCAACAGAAACCGATGACTTACCATTAATCAATGTATAGGATTTGCTGATATCCTCACCGATGTAATAGGTAAATTCTTTGGTGCCACCGTAATTACCGGTTCCGTAAACAGTCAGAGTGACCTTTCCCGCATTATACTGTCCATTCTGATCATCATTATCATCTGAGTATTTAACCGTATAATCAGCTGATCCCTCTCCCTTTACAAGTTCTACGCTCATACTTGTATCATACACAGAGATAGTGGGCTGCACAGGATTCTTCGTCCACTCATAAGTTTTTTCATCCTGGAAGGTGTTTCCGTTTTCATCTCGGAAAATCATATCCGCACTGGAAATATCCTTCGGTTGAATTACAAAGCTTACCTCTCTTTGACCGGCAAAACTGCCATTTCCCTTAATTGTTATTGTTGCAGTACCTGCATTGATGTTATCCGTATAAGTTACATCATAATCGGGTTTTGCTGCATCCGGTCCATTTAACAGCTGCTGGTTATAAACAACCTGAATACCGGGTCTATGCTCCTTTCCATCATATACACAGTCAGGCATGCCATTGACCACAGGACAATCAGCTGTTCCGACAAATGAGATCTCCACACCATCATCCATCTGGCGCTCTTTGATGCTATATGGAATATCTCGATACGAATCGGTTACAGTTTTGTAGTTTCCAAGTCCTTCGATTCTGATATAGTACTGACCAATCTCAGCATACGGAGTTTCTTTCTGCTGCGTCTTGGTCTCATCCAGATAACGATAAATCTTATAGTCTGTGCCCTCTTTCAGGGTGCGAAGTCGACCCGTCACCTGATTTAATGTAAATCGTGGTGTCTGCGCAGTACCGGTATAAATCAACTCATCCACACTGGCATTTATATCCCTTTCAGAATAGATCGGCATGGGCTGAATATTAAATTCCTTCTCAACAATTCCGCTGAAGTTTCCTTTTGCCGTGATCACTACTTTTGCCGGTGCACCATCCACTGCATCTGTATTCACTTCATTATAGAACGTCAGCTTATAATCCGCATCCGTCAAAGAATAAGTTCCATATGTTATAGTCAGTCCGATATCAGTCGCAGTCATTGAATTACCTGTAAATGTCGGAGTCGGATTGCCCAGCGCCACAATTACCTTATCCATCGGAATCTGCTTTAAAGTATAACTAATAGATCTGCTATTACCAAGCAGAATTCCCTTATATTCCTCCTTTTCAGGTTCTCCGATAATTGCATTTGCATTTCCTGCATTTTCGTAACCATTATAGGTCACGCTGTAAAGGTTCTTACTTACCTCCCGTTCATCACCACTATTTAATTTGTAAAATAATTTCAATGCCGGTTTATTTTTAGTGGTATCAATTTTGTAGAGATAATCATGACTTGCAGCTTCATAATACTCCCATCCACCGTCATCCTCCTGCATCTTAACTAACAGATTGCTCATAGAACAGGTAATTTTAAACTTCTGTGTCAAGGATTCACTGTACTTATTTACTCCGTTAATAATAGCTGTTGCAAGACCAATTCCATCATTATCAGAAAATGTTACGGTATAATCCCACTCAGCGGGAATAGAAGCACCTGCATTGATATAGCCGCCGGTCAACAATTTATTGCCATCATATACCTGCACCTTTGTATTATCCGGCATGACCTTCTCGCCTTGCCACTCTACCGTATTATTGTCACCGATCTCAACACGGATCTGGTCACTGTCTAAGGCACCCGTAACTGTCATTGAAACCTGCATAGAACCACCATAATAACGTGGAGCCTGCTGTGTACCGGAAATTGTGAATACAACTTTTCCGATCTTCGGAGTATAACCACCATCGACTGTCACCGTATAATTTGATGGATCAATTCTTCCCCCAACCTCTTCTGTCCAAAGCGTTTTCAGAGAAACCATCTGTGCCAGTGCCGCTGATGGATCCGCGGAATCTAATGCCTCCTGAAGACGAGACAGCGGAATGTTTCCATCCGGTACAATTGTACTACCGCCTTCACCTGTAATAAACTCTGCCCTAGAAATATCCGTATACAGTGTGACAGGAAACTCTACTACATTACTATAACCGTTAATACCTTTTATCGTTACAGTATTTCCGTCCGTTCCCGGATATTTATTCTGACCCCAGCTTATAATATCAAAATCTTTCTGATACTCCAGAGACTTAAGAGAGCCATCTGCTTTCTTATAGCACAAAGAGAACTTTACTGGTTTCTTCTGCTCAATCTGATTCGGATTAACCATCAGCTCATCCATATCCCAACGATTAATATACACCTGTCCGGCATCCCAGCTATCCGCATTATTTGCAGGAACTAATGATGTTTTTTCTACTATATAGGTTTCTTCCCTCGTTCCTGTAAAGTTATTTCTTCCCTGAATATGGAAGATATATGTATTCTCCCAGTTAACAGCCGCTCCGCTTGCTACCTTTTCAGTCGTATAAGTATAGTCAGTTCCCTTTACCAGTTCATACGTTCCCATCTTTAAAATTGGTTCAGGAATACCTTCTGCGTAAGAAGCTTCTCCACTATTTGACCATTTAATCTTTACAATATCAGGATCATTAATCGGAGTCTTGCCAATGGTAAACATTTCCTTGATCGTTCCGGTATAGTTCCCTTTACCTGTTATAATAATGTTATAATCACCCTGATCTGTACAACCCGGATCGTAGGTAACATCATAATCACGATTCTTACTTAATTCTATTGCTTCATTATTTTTGTTAACAACCTTAATCTGCGGATGCCATTGCTCATTCGTATAGGGAAATGTCCACGCACCTGTAGGATCCTGGTTTCCTTTTCCGGTTGTATCAATAATTTTAATCACATATTTCGGATCATATCCGGGCAGATTCAGCGGATCAATCGTATATTTGCCCGATTGCTCCGTCGTTCCATAATAGCCAAGATCCGGATTACCAACTGCGACAATATAAACATCACCGGCAAAAACTGTAGCATTCGAATCAGAAACATCATCTTTTCTCTCAAACTTCAAAGTAAACGGACTCGGACTACCTCCACTTGCATTGTAAGTTACTTTATCGGTTTTACCATTTTCAAGCGGAATCTTTAACATGATATCAGCCGGTACTTTTGAAGTTCCGTCATAGGTCAGATCCTCCTCTCCGATTGAAAAAGTTGCCTTTGAAATATCATTTCCGCATCCTACCGTTAATGTTCGTGTGCCGGTATATTTTGTACTTCCCGAAGCTGCCTCCAATACAACTTCGTATTCACCGGCCTTTGGCAAATCATCAATTTGAGTTGCATAGTTTATACTATCTTCCTCAGTCACATAGGTTACCGTCTTTATCTCATAGTCCGAAGATTGTTGTAGCACATAATTATTCGCAAACTCGCCTTTATCTGTTACTTTAATTGTAACCTTATATCCAGTTCCAGGCTCCTTTTTCACATCATAAGCAGCATTTAAGTTGACATTTGACAATGTACGCTTTGTTATTGTATAAGCCAGAATTTTTTCACCCTCATAATTACCCATTCCGGTAATAACAACTGCTGCATCGCCCGGCTGATTGCAAGTATTATATGCAAGCGTAAAATCGCGCCCTTCAACCATGGTTCCACAAACAACCGGCGGCTTAGTCTCTCCACCATTCCATTCGATTGTTCTCTTAACAGAACCATCCGGTAACTCCTCAACATTTACTCCAGTTAAAATAAAACTGCTTTCAGGGTCAGATGAAATATTCTTTTTTACAATCTCATAACTCAATGTCAGAGTCGTTCCATTTATATTTGTACTCAGATTTCGGATTTTAACCTTATATTTTCCGATCTCTGTGGGCGCTGAATCCAGTTTATTTCCACTTTCATCTGTATACTCCACAACCTCAAAATCTTCACCGGCTTTCAATGCATAGTCATACTGCCCTGCATGAACAAGTTTGATATCCGGTGTAATTCCCTTTCCTGTATAGAAAAATGCGTTCTCCGGTTTTAAAGCACCTGCATTTCCAATTACCTTCGCCTTACTTAATTCAAGCGGGAGAATACGAAAATCTATACTGCGGCTACCTGCATAATTTGTTCCATTTAATGCAGTTACCGTTACTGTTGCCGTTCCGACATTGACATTTCTCGTATAGTTCACACTATAATCTATATCTTTGTCCAGTTCATGCCCATTGTATGTGAATGTAACGCCCGGTTCCCAATCACTGCCTTTATAGTATTCATAATAACCCGTCGAATCTATTTTCAATCCTGATAGAGTTAATTCAAAATCGTCATAATATTCCGGATCTTCCATGCTCACGGGCGCAATCGTATAGACCTGTTCTGCAGATCCCATACCTTCATAGCTTCCGGTTCCCTTCACAACCAGTTTTTTCTGACCGGAAGTTCCTAATTTTAGGTCAGTGCTGCCGGTTGCAATATTCCATACTCCATTTTCAAAATACTCATAATGCGCACTATAATCTACACCTTCTGTAAGTGGATAGTCATCTGCATTGCTGACCGTATAGGTCTTGGGAAGAATCGGTTTTCCATTATAATAGACATTAAATTCATTTACCCCATATCCTTCAAACTGCATGGTTTGAATCTTAATTGGACTGGCAATAAAATATCTAACTGTTATAGCCGATTTATAGTTACTATCCTCCTTCGGCTTCAATGTCATACTTGCATTTCCGACTCCGGTATCTCCTGTAAAGCTAGGCGGCATAATAAAGGAATCTGTTACATTATCATCTCCATCCCATACTTGTACATTCTGTAGCTGAACCGGATTTCCATTCTTATATGAATACACCAATGTTTTCGCGCCTGTTCCATAAACGGTCGCAGGCTGCTTTGTTTTTTCGTCAGTTGCAACCACTCGCAAGCCAGTAACATCACTTGCATTCACGGTATACGTTCCCTCATATTCACCCGTATAATAATACGCACCAATCTTCGCAAACCTAGGAGTTTTATTTATTCGAACATGTATTTTATATTCCCCTGCATTTTCAATTTTAGATACTTGTGTACCATTCTTATAATAGGTCACCGCAACCGGATCCTGTGCTGTAATATTTGTTGCGTCGCTACCATCAAACAACTGAATTGTCGGCTTATGAGATACTCCTGCATCATAATCTCCACTGGAACTCTCAATTCGCATCTCGTTGACTGCTGTTCCGTCTTTGATCGTTCCTCCCAAAGAAAATGCCTCATCAAATGTTACAGTTGTTGTAGCACCTGTCGAACTTGCCAGATCAAAATTTTTTGTATCGTCTACAGTTAATTTTGCCTCTACATCAATACCATTTTGCTTTGAAATATCATTGCTGTCACTTGGTTTCAAAGTATACTGCGTAGATTTTAATTGTATGCGCGTACCATCTTCCAGTGTAGCAGATACCTTTTCAAGATCAGGCACTGCTCCACCCTTTTTCCATACAACAATATCATCCTTTTTTTCAACAACTACCTTTTTTATAACTGCTTTAACTATGTTGTATGAAATGGTTGCGTCTTGCGGAAGAAATTTGTATTCGTTGCCACCTTTATATTCCAGATAACAATTATATGTACCAACATCTGTTCCACTTCCAACAAGTCCGAATTTATCCGCGCTGTAAATTTCCTTCTCGCCTTCCTTAATTCCAGTAATTCTAGGAGTCTGTGTTCCACCGTTATAGGTCAATTCTGTGTTAGCTATAGTTACCTTAAATGTTTTTTCATTTCCGGAAGCATCAGCACCCTTTACCAAAAATTCTACGCCATCTGCGGCCGCCTTCGCCCGCGGCACAACCTGCACCATTCCTATGATCATACAGATACATAACGCCACCGATAATAATTTTTTCTTTACATCCCTGTACATACGCACGCCCATCCTTTCGACTGGTTTTTCTTGTTCCGGACGCAATCCGTTGCCCGAATATTTTATGATAAAAAGGACTATTGTCTGAAATTTTTTAAAATTTTACAGACCTATCCTATGTATAGCTTTCCTTATATTTCGGTAAATTTCACATAAACTTTATAGTTATCCAAAAAATTTTCAGCATTTTTTAGTGTGTGATCTGCTCCGCAAACTCCTCCGGATCAGGAACGGCAAGCGCAATTTTTAGCCACTGATCCAATGTGTCGCTTTTTGTCTGCTCCATTATCTTCTTCTCTAATCGTTCAGGCACTTCTCCCTTGGCAGCCAAAACAGTCAGTAATGCAGATGCTCTTCCTTCTGCTCTTCCTCTTTCCTCACTTTCTTCCAT
>JALELN010000062.1 GCA_022771765.1 Lachnospiraceae bacterium
GAGGGCTATGATGTCACCGGAGACGGTGCAAAGGAAGAATTGTCAAAAGTGCTCAGCCCCTCCGAATATGAGACACTGCTGAAGGAACACAAGTATAAGCTGGGATTTAAATATTTGAAAAGTCCGGAGAAGAGCAATAAAAGAGCAGCTAAGAAATGAAATCTTAGCTGCTCTTTTCGATGTGCGCCTGGCGGCGCATGTTTTTATAGGAAATATTAAAATTTACGGCCGCCTCCACCGTGGGTCGCCCCGGAAGAAGACGTGTGTGTGGTAGATCCGCCACCGCCACCGGAAGAATTCTCCTGCGGACGCGCCGTTTTACTTACCGTGCGATACAGGAAGAACTCTCTGGAGTTAGTCATATGCATGCTTCCCTTTACCATATAATCCTCAGCACTTTCATTCGGTGCGACACTTTTTAGCTGTCCTCTTAATATAAGTACATAGATCAATCCTACAATCGCTCCGAGTGCCATACACATGATCAGGCCACCGATCCAGGGAAACGGTTCTGAAGGCATATGATCGACATCATAGGGCGTTCCGTTTAGTGCCTGTATCATGAAATCATCACATAGGGTGATGTAGGTTTCAAAAGTCTCATAATACGCTTCGTCACCTAATCCACTAACCAGCTGATCCAGAATGTAATTGATACCTGCATCGGTAAATGCGGTGATTCCGAAGCCCCTGGTGCTGATCCAGACATCGTGGGTGGACATATTGATGTAGAGAAGGACTCCCGAGCGATCATCGCCCACGCCGTATCCGTTATAGTCAAAAAAATCGTCTGCGACTTCCATCGCGGATGAAATATCCGGATCTTCATCTGTCACGATAACAAAATGCATGTCGTATTTTTGCCCCAGATCGGTTAACTGTGATTCGATGGATGCCGCATCTTCCGTGGAAAGAAGCCCTGCATTGTCAACCATAAACGGAAGCTCCTCAGCTGCTTTTACAGGGAACGGCGATAAAACGGTAAGCATGACCAGCCCAGAGAGTAAAAAGGTACTCAGTTTATGTATTTTTTTTCTCATTTTCATCGCTCACCTCCTATATGAACCAGATGAGGGCAAGTAATGCATAGGCCACAAGTGTTGTAATACCAAGCGCTTTAGCAAAATACTTTTTCATCAGGCTTTTGTCAACCGGAAGATTTCCTACAAACTTTCCGGTCTGACCATTCATTGCAAACAGATATTTTTCACCATTCCAGGTGGTGTTCAGGATCCAGACCGGATACATTGCATAATGTGTCTGACCATCAACAAGCTGAATGTTTCCGCCATCCTGGACTACGGAAGAATACCCGGTCACTGTATTTATAAACTTCGCTTCCGTCGAATGGCGTATGCGCTCATTGGCACGTGTGATGCTAGCCTTTTCATCCACATCGTATTTATCAGCAAAATAACCGGCAAAGTAAGCGCTCTGAAAAGGAACCGCTTCCTTGAAATTGTATGGCTCTAAGGATTCCATCAGATCATCTGCCATCTTCTCAGAGCCATCCACGGGCACATGGGAAAAGGAGATATTACCTTCCCGGATGACCGCAAAGTGACTGGTCTCCGTATAATTGTACCTGCTGTCACTCCAATTTCTGGTCCGGGTTGCCTTATAACGCATATGAGCATCAACTTTGCTGTCAAACAACCAGTATGGAACATACATGCCCTTGATCTCATCTATATGAGCTTCATCTTTGAAAACACGGGGAAGCAGCTTCTTGCCCTTTAAATGTTCAGCAAATTTTTCCTTTGCCGCCTTCTTATCAAGCTTGAACGGAATGATATAATCCGGCTTCAGCTCTCCTTTTAAGCGACCCTTCAGCGTGATCGGGTTGTCACAAAACGGGCAGATGCTGGCTGCCGTGTTCTCATCGGAAACGATCTCACCGCCGCAGGACTGACACACATAGACACCAAGATCGCCTTCGTCTTCCTCTGACCATGTCTCAATTGCATCCGTATTCCAATTCATATTGGTGCTGTTATCACTTGCCAGCTCCTCGTCATATGCTTTCAGCGTCTCCATCTCGAATTCCGTATCACAGTATGGGCACTTCATCTTTTGGACAGAGCTGTTAAATTCGATCGCACCACCACAACATGGACATTTTAATCCGTGTAAATCTGCCATAAGTTACCTCCTACACTCTCGGTGATCCGCAGTTTGAACAGAATTTTCCGCTGTTTTTTGTTCCGCAGGAGCAGATCCAGTCTGCGGAAGGTTTGGGAGAACCGCAATTTGAACAGAAATTGCCGCTGTTTATGGTTCCGCAGGAACAGGTCCAGCCTGCTGACTGTGATGTTGCCTGTTGGGGTGCTGTCTGCTGGGGCACTGCCTGCTGGGGTGCCGGCTGTCCCATCATAGGCTGCTGACCCATGGCAAAGAGATTCTGGGCATTCATGCCACCTGCCTGAGCAGCCATGCCCATTCCCATGAAGCCGGTCATGGCACCTGCGCTATTGCCTGCGGCTGCTTTCATTGCGTCTGCCTGTGCCGCAACGAGTGTGGCACCTGCCATGTTCGGATTTGTAAGAGCCGCATTCCGTTGCATTGTCTTGATCATTTCTGCGTCTTCGTCAGGCAATGTGACCGAACCTAAAGCGATGCTGACGATCTTTAATCCTCTGGTGGCTGCCCACTTCTGGGAGAGTGCCTCGTTCATAGCATCTTCCAGCTCTGTGTTGTGCGCAACGATCTGGTTCGGACGGATCTCCATAGCAGACAATTTGGCAAGTGCCGGCTGAAGGGCGCTTAAAAACTCTGTCTTTAACTGTTTTTCAATCTCGTCGCGGGTAAATACATTGCTTATATTGCCGCATACATTGGTGTAGAACAGAATGGGGTCTGCAATCTTGTACGAATATACACCGGAGCAGCGAAGCGATACATCGATGTCTAAGCCGATCCTTGAATCTACAACACGGAACGGTATCGGATTCGGTGTACCGAATTTATTGTCCATCAGCTCTTTTGTGTTGAAATAATAAACTCGCTGATCCTTTCCGGTGCTCCCGCCGTAAGTAAAACGTATTGCAAACGTATCGAAGCTTGCAAGGATTGCATTGGAGAGATTTCCTGCAAAAATGCTGGGCTCCGTAGATGAATCAAAGGTATATTCGCCCGGTTCAGATGCAAACTCCACAATTTTTCCCTGCTCGACAATGATCATACACTGACCGTCCGCTACTGCGATTCCGGATCCCTGTGAGATGATGTTGTCGTTTCCTTTCGTGTTGCTTGACTTTCCGCCGACGCGCTTCTGGCCTTTGGCGACCATCACATCACTGCTCAGTGCATCGCAGTAAAAAAACTCTTTCCACTGATCTGCCAGTGTGCTTCCGGCTGCTGCCATAGCTGCTTTCATTAATCCCATATGATGTTCCTTCCTTTCTTAATTTGTTATATGGTATTGTGATACTTCAAAAAAGCAAAAAAATACCTATTATTGATTCATTTATGATATCTTATTTTCAGGTTGAAAAGCGGAGGATGTCCTGAAATGTCGTTTTTTTGTACTGAATTGTAAATTTGATCCGGAGTTAAATCGTTTTTTATTCGATGTTATATGAAATAAAGGTTTTACTTTAAATAAAAAACTGCTATACTGATGCAAGAAGCGTTTGTATAGCAGTTTTATACGTGGAGGTTTGAATGACAAAGGACGTATTGGTAACGATTTCCGGTCTGCAGTTTATGCCGGAAGGAAAAGAGCCGCCGGAACCGGTGGAGGTGACGTGTCCGGGCACGTATTACAAAAAAAACGGCAAGCACTATGTGATGTATGAGGAGATTATCGAAGGTTTTTCCGATGTGACAAAAAATACATTAAAACTGCAGCCGGATTCTCTGGATATCATGAAGCGGGGCGTCAGCAACGTACA
>JALELN010000054.1 GCA_022771765.1 Lachnospiraceae bacterium
TCTCCCACCTTGATATACAGCGTCTCGTTCATCCAGTCATAGAAATACCCGTCTACCGCCTGGCTCTCACAGGTGTAGTCGTCTTGTTCCGCATAATTATTAATACACGCATAGCCGAACAGCCGCATATCATACTCATACCCGGTGTACTCACTCCAATTGCAGGAATAAAGATTCACATCATTGCGATCGATCGTTCTGTCGATATTGCTGATCAGATAATTCTTCGGATCATTCAGATCCACCGCATCAAAATCATCGGTTCTTATGATCCCATAACGAAAATTCGTCTGATCCAGTTCCTTTAATGCTTCCTCGTTTTTATTCATGTAATTGACTATTGCACACACACTGTAGCGATCCAGAAACCGCTCATTCACTCGCGCAAGCACTGTCGCCTCATCCTCGCTGTACACGTTCATGTAATCTGCCGCGATGACGGCGGCTGCCGATGCTAAACATGTAAAAGCACTGACAATGACCAGACAGATCGCCACGATCTTAGCCGCAAGACTGCCGGTGATCTTTTTTGATATACGTTCCGTAGCTTCACTTTCTATGCGATTCCGCGACGAACTGTTCTGTGCAGTTTCCGCTTTTTTCATATTCATACAAATCTTCCTCCTTCATGGGCCTCCATTTTATAGCCCCTGCCCCACACGACCTTTAAATATCTCGGTTCTGCCGGGTTGTACTCGATCTTCTCCCGCAGATGCCGGATATGTACCGCCACCGTATTCTCCGTTCCGACGGAGACATCCTTCCACACTGCCTCGTAGATCTCCCGTGGTGAAAAAACGCGTCCCGGCTGCTCCATCAATAATTTCAGGATGTCGTACTCCGTTCTGGTCAGTGAAATCGCATCCCCGTCCAGGGTGACTTCCTTTGCCACATCATCCAGCTCGATACCGCCAATCACAAAGCGCTCTTTCTTTGCGACCGTGCCGCCAAGCTGCATGTAGCGCCGTAGCTGCGAGCGCACCCGCGCCAGCAGCTCCACCGGATTAAAGGGTTTTGTGATATAGTCATCCGCGCCGACATTGAGTCCCAGCACCTTATCCGTATCCTCGCTTTTTGCCGTCAGCAGAATCACCGGCACATTGCTCTGCCTGCGGATCTCAACCATGGCGCTCATGCCGTCCATGACAGGCATCATCAGATCAAGGAGCACCAGAAGAATCTCCTCCCGCGTTAAAATATCCAGTGCCTCCCTGCCGTTATATGCGGAATATACCGTATAGCCCTCGCTGCCAAGGTAGATATTCAACGCGGACACGATGTCCTTTTCATCATCACAAACCAGAATGTTGTACATGTTCTCCTCCTCAAGTGTCTGTCACAGGCAAAATAAAAAATCCGTTACAATAACCATGATCGATCATGCTTCTATTGTAACGGATTTTTTATGAAGTTCCAATATGGTGAATCTTTAAGAATTTATGAAGATGATAGCTACTGTTGTTTCATTTCAAAAAATGGGGTAAACTAGATACAATCGCAACATTTAAGAATACGAAACAGATCAGTTGCGAAACAGAAAGAAGGCATACAAATGTTAATTGATTTTCATACACACACATTTCCCGATAAAATTGCAGCGGCAGCGATCAAGGAACTGAGCGAGCGCGCAGGAATTCCGGCACGCACCGATGGCACCGTGCAGGGTCTGAAGGATGCCATGGCACGCGACGGCGTGGATATTTCCGTCGTGCTCCCCGTCGCCACCAATGCCGCCCAGGTAGAAAAGATCAATCGGCGCGCGCTGGAGACGAACGCTGTTTCCAGTGAGACCGGCATTATCTCCTTCGGAGCGATGCACCCGGACTATGCGGACTACAAAACCGAATTAAAATGGCTGAAAGATAATGGATTTAAAGGCATTAAGCTTCACCCGGACTACCAGTCCCGCCTTGTAGATGATCCGCTCATGTTAAACATCATAGCCGAAGCAGAAAGTCTTGGATTGTACACCACCATTCACGCCGGGATCGATATCGGATATCCGGATGATATTCACTGCCCCACCACACGAACCAGACATATGGTAGACACGCTCCATCCCACCCATGTGATCCTTGCACACACCGGTGGCTGGAAGCAGTGGGATGAAGTTGCCGAACTTTTGACCGATCCCGATCTCTACTTTGATATTTCCTTCTCACTCGGCGTGATCACACAGGAACAGTTTATGACGATCGTAGAACAGCACGGCAGCGATCATCTGCTCTTTGGCACGGACACGCCCTGGGACACCGCTGCGCACACGATAGCGGAATTAAAAAAGCTCCCGCTGACGCAGGAGCAGATGGACGATATTTGCTATCGAACCGGAAGCAGGATTCTTAGTTTATAAAATACTCCCGCATCAACATATCTGCGACTTTTGACCGACCGAGCCTGACGAGGGTAAGGTCAACCGGAGCAGATATGCTGTGCGGGAGCAATTTATTTACCAAAAATATTATGCCAGTGCAGCGGTAATGATCGCCATGGAATATACCTCAGCCGCGTTACATCCGCGGGACAGATCATTGATCGGCGCATTCAGTCCTAACAGAATGGGACCATATGCCTCAAAGTTACCCATGCGCTGTGCGATCTTGTAACCAATGTTTCCGGCATTGATATCCGGGAAAATAAATGTATTTGCATGTCCTGCCACCTCTGAATCCGGGCACTTGGTGCGGGCAACACGGGGAGATACGGCAGCGTCAAACTGCAGCTCGCCCTCGATCGGAAGATCCGGCGCTTTTGCCTTTGTCTTTGCAGCTGCATTGCGCATCTTATCCACATCCTCGCCGGCTCCGGAACCCAGTGTAGAATAGCTTAAGAATGCCACTTTCGGATCAATTCCGAAGATCTTTGCACACTTTGAAGTCTCCAGAGCAATCTCTACAAGCTCATCTTCAGTGGGCTTGATATTGATTGCGCAGTCACCCATTGCCAGTACCTCATTGTCACCGGTCGCGCTCGGTCTCACAAGAATGAAGCAGGAAGACACGATACTGTTTCCGGGCTTTGTCCTAATCAGCTGTAATGCCGGACGCACAGTATCCGCGGTTGAATAAGTCGCGCCGCCAAGCAAGGCATCCGCCTCACCCATCTTTACGAGCATCGTTCCGAAATAGTTTGCCTGAGCCAGCGTCTTTTTCGCCTGCTCCGGTGTCACGCCCTTGCTCTTACGCAGTTCACAGAACAATTCCACCATCTCATCAAATCGATCATATTTATCAGGATCTACGATATGTGCACCGCGAATATTAAAGCCGCTCTCCTCTGCCGCTTTCTGAATGTCATCCTCATTTCCTACAAGAATCGGGCTGAGGAAGCTGCTGGCAAGCAGACGTGAAGCCGCCTCCAGAATACGCGGATCACTACCCTCCGTAAACACGATCTTCTTCGGATTTTTCTTCAAGATGTCAATCAACTGTCCAAAACCAAACATTTCTCTTCTCCTTTTTTTCTCATTTTTATAGATATTTTTTATAGATCTTTTACTTGCCTTTATTGTAATCCTTTATTTCATAAAAAACAATACGGACGGGTTCTTGTATCTATAAAAAAGCAATGCCCGTTCTGCTATTTTCATCACTTCTCCGTGATCGTGATATCGGCATGTTCTTCCAGAAAATCCAATGTCATTTCATTCAGAAAATATTCTTTCAAACCATCCTCGTCATAGTCTTCCAGGAGTTCTTCCACGGTATTGTAATCGTTATCCTTTGCATACTCCTGCAGCTTTTCCTGATACTGTTCGTCAGAGAGTGTGATATTCTCCTGCTGACGAATCATTGCAAGCACCATCGTCCGATACGTTTCATCCAGATACTCCTGCTCACGCTCCTTTTCGTCAAGCTCAAACGTCTCATAAATTTCATCAAGTGAACATCCAAACATATCTGCGTAGTTCTGATAATCAGACTGAACCGCCTCACGCTTTTGCTTGTACAGTTCTTTCGGATACCCGGTAATTTTTGCTCCGTCAACCGCCTGCTGTTCCAGATCACTGCGCATCTCTTCCGTCGCCTCTGCCTGATGCTGCGAGCGCAGCTCCTCCGTCAATGTCTCACGCCAGTTCTCCACCGACTGCTCCCCAAAGTTTTCCTTTACAAATTCATTGGTCAGCTCCGGATAGATGACATCGGATATCTTCTGAATCTCGATATGATAGCTGATCTCTCTGCCGCAGAGTGATCCATCCTCAAAATTGTCATCATAAGAAACCGTAAAATCCAGCACATCGCCGATCTGTCCGTCAACCAGAGCATCATCCACCTCTTTACCGAAATCCTGCTGCCCGATCACGAGTTCATAGCCATCCTCCGTAAAATCATAGACCATCTCATCTCCGTCTTTGGCCAGCAATGACACCGTCACCAGCTGGTCCTCCTTTACCGGGCCTTCCACTTCTTCATAAGTCACATAATCCTGTAGCTGTTCTTTCTCGTAGTTTTCCACTTCCTCGTCGGTGACCTTCTCCACCACAAGCTCTGCACTCAGATTTTTGTAGTCTCCAAGCGTCACATATTTGCTGTAATCGCCATTGTCAGCGCCGCAGCCTGCCAGAAGAACAGCCGCCGCAATCACGCCCGACAATTGATAGATTTTCCTCATTTTCTCTTCCTCTCATTACTTTATTTTCACCTTGATATCTGCACCCTTATCTCCGGTAAAAACAACATAACCGTTTTTCGGCAGCTTCACAGTTTTTGTTCCGGAAATATAAGTGTTCAGTTTTAAAGTCTTATCCGCGTTATAGACAGATACCATCGCTCCTTTGTCTTTTGGCAGTGTCAGCCGCATTGTCTTTCCTGCCTGTTTGCTTCCGATCTTGTACCACTTTGCATAGCCGTTCTTGCTGTTGATGGTCATGGTAAAGGTTGACTTCGACGGCAGATTTTTCAACGCGTCCCCGCGAATCGCATAAACGCCTTCACAGGACAAATACTCTTTACCGTCCGCATTCTTTGTGAACGTGTAATTGCGCGCATCTCTGGAATAATTCATCGGCATATCCGTAAACTCGATTGCCGTGTTTGCATCCATGATCTTATCATTGTAAAAATATCCCTGCTGACTGTCATCCATGTCCAGATCAAGCATCACGCCACCCTGCGCATACATGGCGGAGGAATATTTTTCCGTCAGGATAAAATAGGTCTTGTCATCCCGTTCCTGCCATGCTTTTTTCACGGATGCATCCAGCTTTTTTGACACTGATTTCTGACCGATATATAGGTAAGAATAACTGATACCGATGCCCGGCAGTGTTCCATACGTGCCCGCCATCATATATTTTTTCCCGTTCTGCGTCATAAATTTCAACGCCTGTGAACCGCCCGGATAGACAAAATATCCGTCACCGCTGTATGTGAATTTCATTTTCGTCTTTTTGTCTGCCAGATTGACAAGCTGCAGACCGTCCGTGGTCAGTGTTACCCGGTAAGCCATTCCAAAGGATGTGTAATAGCCATCATAAATCTCCAGTTCTGCCGGCACTTTCTGTTTCTTCACCGTGTATTTTGCCGGAACCGCATCGATCGTTTCCTTCGTCAGAACGCCCTGCCCTTTGAGAAACTCTTTTGCAAGATACTGCGCAAAGATGGCATCATATGCGCTGGAGCCGCCGGAGGAAAGCACCGCTACCGACAGGTCATATTCAGGCAAAACCATGAGTTCCCCATGATAAACCAGCGAATCTCCGCCTTTTTCGATGGCGGTAATACCATAGTCTGCAAAGGGATACGTGTCCACACTGTCCCATCCGAGACCATAGTCCATCATACCGGAATACTCCTCACACCACTGACCCTTTCTGCCCTCCTGCACCATCGTTGCGGCAACGGAAGACGCATTTAAAATCTCGCCGTTATTTTTCGTAAAGATCATGCCAAAACGGCACAGATCCTCCGCGCTGGAATACAGTCCGCCCGTACCGATCGTATTAAAATACTCGGTCGGCAGCTTTTTCTCCCCTTTATTCAGATATGCACCAGCCACTGCATCTGCATCGCTCAGCTGCTGCGGCGTGCGGGTATGTGTCAGTCCGAGGGGTGTGAAAATCTGTTCCTGCAGATAATCAGTAAAGCTCTCACCACTGACCCGCTCCACCACGAGCTCTGCCAGCAGAAAACCATCGTTGCAGTATACACTGTAGGCACCCGGATCCGCTTTTAGCGTTTCGTTAGCAAGTTTTTCCAGAAAATGATCGTGATAATACGTGTCCGCATCATCAAACAACAGTGCATTTGCCAGATCTCCACCCATCAGACCGGAAGAGTGATTCAGCAGCATCCGCACGGTAATGTCCTTGTAACGCGCATCCTTCATCGTAAATTCAGGAATGTACTTCACGACCGGCTGATCCAGATCAAGCTTTCCTGCCTCCACCAGCTTCATGACCGCTGCCGTTGTAAAAATCTTGCTGATGGAAGCTACCCCGTAAAGAGAGTCTGTCGTAACCTTTGTTTTCTTCGATGCGTCGTCCGTTCCGTAAGCATCGCTGAGCAATAATTCACCGTTTTGCATCAGCGCATACTGCACGCTTGTCTCTCCATAGAGTGACACCAGCGCAGCCGCTTTTTTCTTTGCATTCTTTGACAGCAGGGTATCCGATCCGGTAACACCGGAAAGTTCCCGGTCCAGCCCGCGCTCAAACGCCAGCGCCTCATCCTCCGTTACATCCGTAAACGGTGTTCCAAGCGGCTGTTCGGTCTGCGCAGTCACACCCTCACCGGATGATACATACACGCCTTTCCCGTCATTCATATTGACAGTTCCCGCAAAGACACCTGTCGCCTCAGCCAACAGCATAGATACTGTCAGAAACAATGCCATTGTACGCTTTAATTGTGATTTTTTCATGTTCGTTCCCCCTTTTTATATTCGCTTAAAAAAGAGGACCGGCAGCTTCTTTCGGAAGCCATCCGCATCCTCTGTTGTCATGTACGATCCTCAGTCTGCAGATCATATATTTCTATCACGCCTGCGTCAGCATTTCTTCAAATTCTTCCTGCGGAATCGGCCGGTTGAACAAAAATCCCTGTGCCATGTAGCACTTGCTCTCTTTTAAGAGCTGCACATGCTCCATACTCTCCACGCCTTCCGCAATACACTCCATTCCCAGATCATTTGCCATGCTGATAACATGTTTCATCATGGCACGCTGTCTCTCATCGGACTCCATATTTTTATCCCCGAGAAAGCTCTTGTCGATCTTCAACACCTTAAACGGCACATCACGAATCAGGCTCAGAGATGAATAGCCCATTCCGAAATCATCTACAGACGACTCAATGCCATGCTCGCGCAAACCATATACGATCTGCTTCAGAGCAGCAAAATCCGCATCAATTGTCGTTTCTGTCAGTTCAATCTCAATGTACTGATGAGGCACCTCATACTTGTCCAGCATCTGAACAATATCATTGACCAGATTTTTATTAGAGAGATGCCGACGTGAGAAATTCACGGATACCTTTACCGGCTTTACCCCATGCTGTATCCACCCTTGAATGCTTTTACACACATGCTCCAGCACGTAAAAATCGAGCTCACAGATACGTGTTGTCTCCTCCAGAATCGGAATGAAAGAGTCCGGCGGAACGACCTCTCCGTCCACGATCCAGCGCGACAACGCCTCCGCACCGATCAGATCATAATCCTTGAGCGATACCTTCGGCTGGAAGAATACATGAATATCCTCATTGACAAGCGCTTTTTCAAAGGCTTCCTCGTAAAATTTCTTTTTCTCCGAAGCCTCCGCTGACATCGGGTCATAATAGGCAAATTCCAGCTGAACAGAATTCTTTGCAATATTAAGCGCGCTGCTGATCGCCTGAATAATATTATGATAGCTCTCCACGTCAGCGGTCAGCCGGTAAATACCGGCCTCAGCCGACACCGTCACCACATCATTTGGCTGCTTTCCATACCGGATCTCACTGGATCGCAGCTTATCTAAAATAGACTCCTCGTGATCCTTATGAATCAGAAGCGCAAACTGATCTCCACTGGTGCGCGATACGACCTCATCTTCCCCCAGCTCTGCTTTGAGCCAGTCCATAAACCTGATCAGCACCGTATCGCAATTTTTACTGCCGATCAAGAGATTCAGATTTGTGAAATCGGACAGATTCACCGCCATTGCCGTATATTGATCGATGACCTGCTTTTTAATATAGTGGTCACAGCACTCGGAAAAATATGCCATATTTGTGTGCTTCGTCTGTGGATCATGATAGCGGTAATAATTTGCGTCCTGCACCAGATTCTGACGCATATTTGCCTCATGCAGCAGCATCACAAAAAAATCCAGCCAGCTCACGCACTCTTCATCCCACTCTTTCTGATCTGCCGGGGGATATACCTTATAGACGGCAAATATGCCATTTTCCTCCTCAAAGCGGTATTCCTTTGCTTCTGCCTGCGACTCCCGCTCCTGTTTCATAAAACAGATCTTCTGGATCATTAATTTTCCCGAAACATCCAGCCGTTTCATCTCAAGGCCGCTAAAAGAAAGCATCTTTGCAGCTTCCCGAACCGCCTCTTTATTTTTTTCCGAATCCACGGTATGCGCCTGCGCTAACAGTTTCTCACAATGTAACAGCATATCCCTGTATTGTTCCGTTTTCATATCGTCCCCCATGATTTTTATGCAAAATATCGTGCCGCTTTCCACCCGGATTCTTATTCATCTGCCTTCATCTGCGGAATCGCCACAGTAAACACAGATCCCTCTCCCAGTGTACTTTGCACCTTGACACTTCCATATACCGCATTCACCAGCTGACTCGTCATGCCCAGTCCAAATGCCAGTACATCCTCATCAATCACCTGATTATCATGAACACTGTCAAACATGTCCTGTATATCCTTCACCTGTTCCTCGCTCATGCCGATTCCGGTGTCGGCGATCTCAAAATACAACATCAGCCCGTACGTTGTCTTCTTCTGGGAAATATGCAGCATAATCGTTCCCTGTCTTGTATACTGCACAGCGTTATTCAGCAGATTGACGAGAATCTGCCGAATCCTCGTCACATCGCCAAAAAGATCTGACGGTACATCCTCATCCACACTTATGACAAATTCCACCGGCCGCTCCATCAGTCTGCCCGTATAGGTAATCTGAAGTCCCTCGCAGAGCTTCCAGAGATCATACTCCGTCTCCACGATATCAGAATCGGTGCGGGTCATCTCAGAATACGACATTGCATCCGCCAGCGTATTGATCACAGTCTGATTCATCTTCTCCAGCTTACGCAGCTTTTCCGCCACAGCATCCGGAAGCTCCATGCGGTTAATACTGTTTGCAAGAAACAGCATTTCCTGCAAGGGCTTATGTATATTGTAATTGATCGTAGATAAAAATTCCAGTTTCATGCGGGAGACATTTTCCAGCTCCCGGCTCTTGGTCAGTGTCGTGTAATTGTTGTATGCCATCGTGGAAAACATATCTGCAATCACATGCAAAAATTTTGCTGCATCCTCGATCCGTTCCCGACCCAGCACCGGTATCTCATGCGCTGCCTCCAAATAGGCATCCGGATCAATGTCCAGTTCCTTTGCCATCATGCGTATTTTTTCTTCATCCGGCTCATCCATCAGCACCTGCCCGCCGGCAAACACTCCCATAAAACGACCGTCCACAATGATCGGCGCCGCGAAGTCATACAGCCCGGCATGGCAGAGATAGATCTCTGCTTTACCGCTCCTCATCGTCCGCTTGGCTCCCATCCGGTCACAATTTGCACACCGGTTTTCTCCGGTCCTGGTACTCCGCGTGAGTTCTGTACAAAACCGTCTGCAATTACTCGCTTCTATGATCGGCACGCCGTTTTCATCACTAAGCCCTGCTGCCATTCCGGTTAGCTTTGCAAAGCCATCCTGAATGACTTTCACACTCTCCATATCCAGCAGCTCTGATAAATGCATATTCGACATGTAAAAACCCCCTTCAGTGCAAATAAAAAATTACAATTTATTATAGCACAAATGAGAGGATTTTTACAGATCTTTCCAGCTTTTAAATTTTTTTAGTTATTTTATACAAATTCATTATATATTTTTTCAGATGCTTCGAGAACCGCTTGGTAAACTTTACGAAAATCAATTTTCGCTTCTTTGCAGAGTTCTCTGATGCTCTCGTATTCCGGATAAATTTTCCGGATACCGCCATAACGGCATACTTTCACCTCAGCAGTTCCATAGACAGTCTCCACACTCCGCTGCTCCCGTTCCATCACCGTGCGCTCCATCACGCCGCGCCGGATACCGATTGTCGTCGTCTCCCGAAAGAGAATCTCCTCCATCCCGGAAACATCATATGGATCACAGATCACATGTACTTCATAGGCCGGACGGTTCTTTTTCATATAAAGCGGCACAAAGCTCACATCTCTCGCCCCTGCCTCCATCAGACAGTCCATACAATAGGCAAGCTGCTCTCCCGTGGCATCGTCAATATTTGCCTCCAGCTTCACGATACAGTCTGTTTCCGACTGACAGCCATCATCCCCTTTCACCACCTCCGGTGATTTGTCCTCCGTCCGATCACCTGGCGCCAGCGGTCGAAGCCACATCGCCCGAAGAATCCCTGCCGTGGCATAATCACGTTTTCCGGCTCCGATTCCGACTTTCCCGATCTTATAATCCTCCGGCAGCCGGTTATTATCAGTCAAAACAGCAGCCGCAATCGCAGCTCCGGTCGGTGTCACCAGTTCTCCCTGTACATTCGTATGATGGATCGGCAGTCCATACGCAGCCACAATATTTGTCACCGCCGGAACCGGCACCGGCAGAATCCCATGCTGGCAGCGAACGGTTCCGTTACCTTCCGACAAGGCAGACACAACGATCCGTTCAGGGGCCAGATCGTCCAGACAGACCGCCGCTGCCGCAATATCTACGATCGAATCCACCGCCCCTACCTCATGAAAATGGACTTTTTCCCTCGGCACGCCATGTGCTTTTGCCTCCGCGTCTGCCAGAATGTCGAAGATACGGCATGCCATTTTTTTTGCGCTTTCCGTCAGAGCTCCTGCTTCAATGATCTGCCTGATTTCCGGCAGCCCACGATGTACATGATGATGTGTATGTCCGCCTGTGTGCGCATGTTCCTGACAATCATCGCCGTCATGCTCGTGCGTATGTGTTCCATGATCATGTGTATGATGTTCATGTACAGGTTCACCGTGCAAATATGCCATATCATGATCATGATTTTCGTGTTCTTCGTCCAGAACCACCGCAAAATCACAGGCATCCAGACCGGATTTTTTCACTCGGGAAATCCTGATCTCATATCCCTCCAGCGGCAGGGAATCTAACGCCTCCCGCAGTTTCTTTTCATCTGCGCCGAGATCCAGCAGCGCTGCCACTGTCATATCTCCGCTAATGCCTGAACAGCATTCCAAATATAGTATTCGATCACTTGTCATCCGTTGTCACTCCCAGTCGGTTAATCTGCGTTGCGAGATAACCCGCACCATAGCCATTGTCAATATTTACCACGCCGATACCATTGGCGCAGGAATTGATCATCGTAAGCAGTGCGGATAATCCGCCAAAGCTTGCGCCGTAACCTACCGAAGTCGGCACAGCGATCACGGGCTTGTCTACCAGTCCACCGATCACGCTTGCCAGTGCGCCCTCCATTCCTGCCACGGCAATCACACAGTTTGCCTGACAGATGGGATCCATCTTGGCAAACAGACGGTGGATACCCGCCACTCCCACATCATAGATGCGCTCCACATGGGAGCCGAAATATTCGCAGGTTTGCGCAGCCTCCTCCGCCACTGAGATATCCGCAGTTCCCGCCGTGCAGACGGCGATTGAACCCACATGTTCTTTCTCTTTTTTCTCTATCTTC
>JALELN010000174.1 GCA_022771765.1 Lachnospiraceae bacterium
CGAGCCCATGGTAAATATGGGAAAAGTAGATATTTACATTGATGACTCAAATGGCTGGACAGCATATACTGAGGATGGCATGCCCTCCGCCCAGTGGGAGTACATGGTGCTCGTCACTGAGGACGGCGCAGAGGTACTCTCGTATTGATTGTAGGGATTTGTATCATTAATCTAAAACATCTTCTGAGTGTTCGCCTCTGTTTTTGGCAAACACAGTCAGTTTATTATTCAGATCACAGGTGGCAAGCAGCACATGTTTGACGTCCGGAAAACCGAGGGCGCTAAGCTGTGCTGTGAGCCACTTTTTGTTTTTTCCTGAATGATGCAGATTGTGTTCCATGATGTGACCGTCCAGGACAAGCACCGCCGTCAGATCTTCCGATTGTGGCTTGAAATTCAGGTCTGTGGGGGTGACGGGATGTTCTTCGGCTTTAGGAAGGAAACTGAGTCTGCCGTTTCCTTCCAGAATAACTGCCTGCAGTTTGGAAACATCAAAATAACCGCTCACCCGGCACTGTTCGAGAAATTCATTGAGATCGATTTTCGCTTTTTTCAGATTTTCCTCATAGAGAGTGCCGTGATGAAGCAGAATCAGCGGTTTACCGTTTAAAAAGCGGCGCGCGCAGACAGATTTTCCGGTGAGCTGGGATAAGAGAACGGTAGCCAGACCATAGACGATCATCGCGGTAAGCGGGCGGTGATAATCCTCCAGATTGGTTGCCAGCTCTGCGGCAATGGAGCCGATAGTGATGCCGTTAATATAGTCAAAAAGGCTCATCTGCGACATCTGGCGGTAGCCCATGAGCTTTGTCAGTAAAAATAAAACAATGAGTGATACGACTGATAAGACGATCGCGTGAATGATTTCCTGTGTCATGGTAGGGTCTCCTTTTTTTGAAAGTATTTGTATGTAAAGTACTAATTATGCTGGAAAAAACACCTATTTTGTAAGATCTTGTTTTCATTGGAAAAAATATATGATATCTTAAATATATACGCAAAAAAAGATGCGGGGGAGAGCAGCATTGGAAAAAAATCAGGTGACAATTCTGGGCGCGCGGGGAAGCATCCCGGTCAGCGGAGACGGATATACGATATATGGAGGGGCGACATCCTGCGTTTTACTGGAAGCCGAGGCGGTGTCGGGTGCCGGTGCGCTGCCGACATCACAGGTAGTTGTGTTTGACGCAGGCAGTGGTCTGTTGAACCTTCCACAGCGGGTGTGGAAAGAGCATCCGAAAGTGCATGTGTTTTTATCCCATTTTCATCTCGATCATCTGATGGGAATCCCGATGAGCCCAATGATGTATGATCCGTCGGCGGAAGTGATCTTTTATGCGAAGGACGGAGACAAAATCCCTGAGGTATTCCGTCAGATGATGGCGGAACCGCTCTGGCCGGTGGGACCGGATTCCTTCCGCGCAAAGCTCAGCTACCGCAGTATCGGTATGCAGCCGGTGTGTCTGGGGGCATCGCCGGACCGGAGTGCAGAGAATGCCGGATGCCCGCTGACTGTCACGGCCTTTCCGGTGACGCATCCGGGAGGAGCACTGGCCTTTCGCGCAGACTGGGGCAATCACAGTGTCGTCTACGCAACGGACTGCGATCCGGACGAGGGCACAGGGCGCTTGTTGGAGCGCTTTGCGGCAGACGCGGATCTGTTTATTTTAGATGCGCAGTATACCGATGAGGAATATGAGCGGTGCAGGGGCTTCGGACACCCGAGCATGCGGACTTCGGCGCAGATTATCGCGGCCAGTGGCGCGGGAAAAGGCCTGTTTTTTCATCATGCGCCGACGCATACGGATACACAGCTTGGTGACATGGAGAAATGCCTGCAGCAGTATCGGAACAGTATTTTTTATGCCAGAGAGGGAGACGTTATCGCGTTATGAAAAACGATACACTTCAGAAAATATTAAATATTGGCATTGCGTTTTCAAAGGAAAAGAACCGGGAACGATTGTTAGACCAGATTCTGACAGCCGCCATGGACATCACCCAATGCGATGGTGGTACGTTATATATCAATAACGGTGACGCACTGGAATTCAATATTATGATCACCCGTTCGCGGGGGATTCATCAGGGTGGCGGAGAGGGCGCGACGACGCTGCCTCCGGTGCCGCTGTCACCCCGGAAT
>JALELN010000073.1 GCA_022771765.1 Lachnospiraceae bacterium
TGACCACCCGGATATTCAGTTCTGTCAGGCGACCTGCAACGATGCCAACCAGGAGCCGGTATTGAAAAATTATCACAATTTCATGGGTGAGATCTATCAGGGCAGATATGTATCCGGTGTTGTGGCAGGCTTGAAGTTAAAGGAGCTCATCGACGTAGGACTGATCACGCCGGAGGATGCAAAGATCGGATATGTGGGCGCTTACCCATATGCGGAGGTGATTTCCGGGTACACGGCATTTTTCCTGGGTGTGCGCTCCGTTGTTCCGGAGGCGGTCATGAAGGTCAAATACACGAATTCATGGAACGACTATATGCTGGAGAAAAAATATGCGGAACAGCTGATCAAAGAAGGCTGTGTGATCATCTCACAGCATTCGGATACCGCGGGACCCGCGGTAGCCTGTGAACAGACCGATTCCTCACAGATCGTCTATCTGGTTGCCTACAATCAGAGTATGGCTGATGTCGCGCCGACGACCTATCTGACCGGCTGTAAGATCAACTGGGAACCATATATATCAGCTGCTGTCGGAGCCGTTCTGAGTGGTCGTAACATTGAGGAATGCGTGAACGGAACCGTTCATGGTCAGGATGTAAGCGCCGGATTTGATCAGGGGTGGGTCGAAATGCTGGAATTAAACTGGGTAGTTGCGACTATCGGGACACAGCAAAAGATCGACGAGACGATTGACGCATTTAAGCAGGGAAAGCTGGATGTGTTTCAGGGCGATTACATCGGTGTGAATCCCTATGATGAGACGGATACCTATGATCTGAATCAGGGATATGAGGAAAATGCAGACAGCTCGGCGCCGACCTTCGGTTATGTGCTGAAGGATGTGATTACGATTGAATAAGGGCATGGTACGATTTACTCATATTTTTTTCGGTATTCTGCTGGTGTCTGTCCGGCGTATTTTTTGATTGCTCTTTTGGGCGTGGAATTAAAAGATATTCGCTCTGTTCCGGTAGGGTATATGCAGATCATGGAAATGTACCCGCTGAGTTTCTTCGAAACTTGCAAGGCAAACAGGGTATCTGAACGGGTGAGCAGGCATTTGACAGATTGCTTTGAGAAGCGGGGCTGTCGGTGGGGTCGTCTAAAATAAATTGCAGCTGATCGATTTCAGGAAGATACAGCTTGATAAAATCATAAGGGATCTGAAAAACAGGGAGTTGTACACACGATATCCTCGGACCCCGGAGTAAACCGGTGTATCTGCATCCCTCCGGCTTTGATGTCTCCATCTTTCATGATGACAATGGAAAAAATATGTGGTTTCACTGGAATGGGAGACCGCGATCCAGAAAATGATGTGGACAGAGGAAGGATGGCTTCGCATGGTGGATGGCAGCAATCTGACAACAATGGAAGTGTTGGAAAGCTCCCTTCCTAAGGTTCCGATGCAAAAAATTCCGGATTTTGATTTCTTTGAGTACCTTGTGGACGAAACGAAGCCCGTGGACTAGAATTGCGTAAATATTCCAAGGAAGTGACAGTGTAACGAATATGGATGAAAATATAAAAACGGTAAAATGGAAATAAAACGGAAATAATACGGTTAAAAAACGGTTGACTCCAAATAACCTCCTGTGTATACTGAGTGTAACAAGTTCACTTTCTAGACACAGGAGGTTTTTTATGACGATTCGGGAGATGAAAGAGAAAAAGAAGGAAAAGGGTTATACTTACGCGCAGATTGCGGAATTATCCGGTGTGCCGCTTGGCACCGTGCAAAAGATCTTTTGCGGTGAGACTACCAGTCCGCGTTACGACACGCTGCTGGCATTGGAGGCAGTGTTTACGGAACCGCCGGTATTGAAGGAATCGTCTGCGTATCAGGTACATACGCAGGGCAGCTATACACTGGAGGATTATTATAAGCTGCCGGATGATCAGCGGGTAGAGTTGATCGACGGATATTTTTATGAGATGAATGTGCCTACGATCTATCATCAATTCATTGCAGGTGAAGTATATCGTCAGATTGCGGGCTTTATTATGGAAAAAGGCGGAGAATGTCTGCCATTCATTGCGCCTGTGGATGTGCAGCTGGACTGTGATGAGAGGACGATGGTTCAGCCGGATGTGGGGATTCTGTGCCAGCGGGATAAGATGAGAAGATGGGGCATTTATGGGGCTCCCGATTTCCTGTTAGAGGTGATTTCGCCGTCTACCGGCCGCAAGGATTACACAAAAAAGCTTGCAAAATATATGAATGCCGGTGTGCGTGAATACTGGATCTTAGATCCGTATCAAAACAAATTGCTTGTATATTTTTTTGAAAGTGAAGTATGTCCTGTCATCTACGGACTTGATCAGCCTGTTTCGGTGAATATTTATAACGGGGAACTGAAGATTGATTTTTCAAATCTGACACAGTGGTTTGAAATTGAAGCGCAGGGTGAGTGACAGTAAGTATTATTTTGCAGAAAATTTCAGCAACCGATCTTCGAAAAAGACTTTATTGCGGCAACACAACTGACAAAAGAATACCGGAAACGGCAAAAACAAAACAAAATCACACGTATAAATATTTGCTATATTGCCGATAATGTAGTATATTATATCTACAACGCAATGTAAAAAACGATATGATTTATAATGGAGGATAGCAGATGCGATATCTTTCAGTTGCTGAAATAGCGAAAAAATGGGATGTATCGGAGCGCAGTGTACGAAATTACTGTGCTCAGGGACGTGTGAGAGGCGCATTTCTCACCGGCAAGACTTGGAACATTCCCGAAAATGCAGAAAAGCCGGAGCGTTCTAACAAACGAAAAGAGAAACCGGTAACCTTACTGGATATTCTGCAGGAGCAGAAAACAAGTAAATATTCTGGTGGAATTTACCATAAGACACAGATTGACTTAACATATAACTCTAATCATATCGAAGGAAGCCGTCTGACCCATGATCAGACCAGATATATCTTTGAAACTAACACCATCGGTGTAGAAAAAGAAGTGCTGAACGTAGACGATGTGATTGAAACAGTCAATCACTTTCGTTGTGTCGATATGATTATTGACAATGCAAAATCGGCACTTTCTGAGAAGTTCATCAAGGAGTTGCATTTGATTCTGAAAAACGACACCAGTGACTCCGGAAAAGATTGGTTTGCTGTTGGTGATTATAAAAAAATGCCGAATGAAGTTGGTGGCATGGATACGGCACTTCCAGAAGAAGTTTCAGATAAGATGAAAGAACTGCTGGCAGACTACAACTCCAAGGAAAAAAAGACTTTCGAGGATATTCTGGACTTTCATGTGAAGTTTGAGCGGATTCATCCGTTTCAAGACGGTAATGGTCGTGTAGGCAGACTGATTATGTTTAAAGAGTGCCTGAAATATAATATCGTTCCGTTCATCATCGAGGATAAATTGAAGCTGTTCTATTATCGTGGCTTGAAAGAGTGGGACAATGAAAAAGGGTATTTAACGGATACCTGTCTGACGGCACAGGATCAATATAAAGTGTATTTGGATTATTTTAGGATTGAATATTGAGAGAATAGATTTCCATATAACTTGAAAACAAGAAAAAGGAAACGATTTTTTGTCCATCTGCATAGACTGTATATAAAACAGACCATCAGGACCTGGAATATATGAACAGTGCAAAAATAGAAAATCTGCTCAATCTGGCGCTGGATGTCAGTGGGCAGGAACGCATGCGCTCCCCGGAGCTGTCCGTGGGATATGAACCGGCGGACAACACATGGGAGGTGATCGTGCGCTATTTCGGGGAATTGCAGCCGCTGCAGAGCCGGTTTCCGGACTGGCAGATCACGGAGCTGTTAAATGAGTACGCGATCATCCGCCTGCCGGAAGAACAGATCGATCAGCTGGCAGGACTGCCACAGATTGAGTATATAGAAAAACCGAAACAGTTGTTTTTTGAGGCGGCGCAGGGGCGGCGTGCTTCCTGCATGCTTCCGGTGCAGACTGGGAGAGGCGCGGCAGGCAGCAGGACGAACCTGACCGGAGCCGGTGTATTGGTGGCGGTAATCGACAGTGGGATCGATTACCGCCATCCTGATTTTTGCAATGCGGACGGGACAACGCGGATCGTGGCACTGTGGGATCAGACAGCTGTACCGAGGTCGGAGCAGGAGGCAGCCCCGGAGGGATATTTGCAGGGCGTGGAATACACAAGAGAACAGATCAATGAGGCGCTCATGGCACCGGACGCATTGGCGGCAGCGCAGATCGTGCCTCAGGCGGATACGTCAGGGCATGGGACCCATGTGGCGGGCATCGCAGCGGGCAACGGTAGAGCATCCGGTGGTGCAAACCGTGGTGTAGCATATGAGAGTGAACTGATCATTGTGAAGCTCGGCGTGCCGGGTGGCGGTTCCTTTCCTCGTACGACAGAGCTGATGACGGCGGTAGATTACTGTATCCGGAAAGCAAGAGAGCTGTTGATGCCGCTGGCGGTGAATCTGAGCTTTGGAAATAACTACGGTTCACACAGTGGCACATCTTTGCTGGAAACCTATCTGACAGATATCGCAGGTTACTGGAAGTGTAATATTGTGGTGGGCAGTGGCAACGAGGCCGCAAAGCGCGTGCACACCTCCGGCGTGCTGGGCAGCAGGGAGGCGCGGATCGAACTGGCAGTAGCAGACTATGAGACCGGACTAAACGTGCAGCTGTGGAAATCCTATTCCGATCAGTTTACCATCACACTGGTTCATCAGAATGGAAATCGCAGGGAAACCATTGCACCGGTGACCGGCAGCAATCAGTTTCGGATGGAGAATACAACAGTGCTTGTCTATTATGGGGAACCCAGCCCGTACAGCCAGTTTCAGGAGATCTATTTTGAATTGCTGCCGGAAGAAAATGCGTACATTGATTCGGGTATCTGGCAGATTGTGCTGACACCGCAGCGGATTGTGGATGGCGGTTATAACCTGTGGCTTCCGGCAGGCTCTGTGACCGGAGCTTCCACCGGTTTTCTGGATTCCGTGCCGGAAACAACGCTGACAATTCCTTCTACTGCCTTTGGTGTGATCACTGTGGGTGCATATGATTCCTTCACGAATGCGCCTGCTGCGTTTTCCGGACGCGGTTATACGAGAGCACTGCGTCAGATCAAACCGGATTTGGCAGCACCGGGGGTGGATATTATCTCCTGTGCGCCGGGCGGCGGCTATGCGTCACGCACCGGTACTTCCATGGCGACACCCTTTGTCACCGGTGCCGTGGCACTACTCATGCAGTGGGGCATCGTGACAGGACGTGATCCGTATCTCTACGGTGAGAAGGTGAAGGCATATCTGATTCGCGGTGCCAGACCCTTGCCTGCAATGCGCGATTATCCGAATCCGCAGCTGGGCTGGGGAGTGCTGTGCGTCAGCGACAGTCTGCCGGTTTAGACGGGGGGATAGAGAAAAATTCCGGAAATTATTTTATCATTATGTCTTGAATTTGTGATTGCACAGCTTGCGCAACTATGTTAGTATAACGATAAGTAAAAAATATGTGTTGCAGGCATCATTATTCTGCAATTGCATAAACTAATGATATCAAAACAGTTACAAAAAGGGAGTAGCCGGCATCCGGTTTCGGGTGTACATATTCCGTCAGTACGGTCAGAGCATGACCCGGAGTGTGAGTAAATGGCGAGACTTTGCTGTGAACACAGCAGAGGTCTCGTCTTTTTTATACATGATTAAGAAA
>JALELN010000056.1 GCA_022771765.1 Lachnospiraceae bacterium
GATCATGAAAGGAGGAACTTTTATGAACATTCAGAAATTCACACAAAAGTCAATAGAAGCAGTCAATACCTGTGAGAAACTGGCCTATGATTACGGTAATCAGGAGATCGAGCAGGAGCACCTTTTGGTTGCTCTGATGCAACAGCAGGACGGACTGATCCCGAAGCTGATCGAGAAGATGGAGATTCAGCTGACTCATTTTACAAATAATGCAGAGAGCAAACTGGCGGCCCGCGTGAAGGTCAGCGGCGGACAGGTATTTATTGGAAAAGACTTGAATCAGGTGCTGATCCATGCGGAGGATGAGGCAAAGGCTCTGGGCGATGAGTATGTCTCTGTGGAGCATCTGTTTTTAGCACTGCTGAAATACCCCAACAAGGCGATGAAGGAGCTGTGGAAGGAGTACGGCATCACGAGAGACAGATTTCTCTCTGCGCTCTCTACCGTCCGGGGTAATCAGCGTGTGACAAGTGATAATCCGGAGGCAACCTATGACACATTGGAAAAATACGGCTACGATATGGTGGAGCGTGCCCGCGAACAGAAGCTGGACCCGGTCATTGGACGTGATGAGGAGATCCGTAATGTCGTACGTATTCTGTCTCGAAAGACAAAAAATAACCCGTGTCTGATCGGTGAGCCCGGTGTCGGAAAAACGGCGGTTGTCGAGGGACTGGCACAGCGTATTGTCAAGGGCGATGTGCCGGAAGGACTAAAGGATAAAAAGCTGTTCGCACTGGATATGGGCGCGCTTGTGGCAGGTGCAAAATACCGCGGTGAGTTCGAGGAACGTCTGAAAGCTGTTTTGGACGATATCAAAAATTCCGACGGGCAGATCATCCTCTTTATTGATGAACTGCACACGATCGTGGGAGCCGGAAAGACTGATGGCGCGATGGATGCCGGTCAGCTCTTAAAGCCGATGCTGGCCCGTGGTGAACTGCACTGTATCGGCGCGACGACTCTGGATGAGTACCGGGAATATATCGAGAAGGATGCGGCACTGGAGCGTCGTTTTCAACCGGTCATGGTGGATGAGCCGACCGTTGAAGATACGATTTCCATCCTGCGTGGCTTAAAGGAGCGCTATGAGGTATTCCACGGTGTGAAGATCACAGATGGCGCGCTGGTTTCGGCGGCAGTGTTGTCCAACCGCTATATCAGTGACCGTTTCCTGCCGGATAAAGCCATCGATCTTGTCGATGAGGCATGTGCGCTCATCAAGACGGAGCTGGATTCCATGCCGGCAGAGCTCGATGAGCTGAACAGACGGATCATGCAGCTTCAGATCGAGGAGACTGCGCTGAAAAAGGAGACAGATCATCTGTCCGAAGAGCGTCTAGCCAACCTGCAGAAGGAGCTGGCGGAGTTGAAGGATACGTTTGCCGCCCAAAAGGCACAGTGGGAAAACGAGAAATCATCCGTAGAAAAGGTACAGAAGCTGCGCGAGGAGATCGAGCAGGTGAAAAACGAGATTACGACTGCCCAGCAGAACTATGATCTGGAAAAGGCCGCAGAACTGCAATATGGCCGTCTGCCGCAGCTGCAGCAACAGCTGGATATTGAGGAGCACAAAGTTAAGGACAAGGATCTGTCGCTGGTACACGAGAATGTCAGCGAGGAGGAGATTGCGAAGATCATTTCCCGCTGGACAGGAATTCCGGTGGCAAAATTAAACGAGTCCGAGCGAAACAAGACACTGCATCTGGACGCAGAGCTGCATAAACGTGTCATTGGTCAGGATGAGGGTGTCACCCGCGTAACGGAGGCGATCATCCGCTCTAAGGCAGGTATCAAGGATCCCAGCAAGCCCATCGGTTCGTTCCTGTTTTTAGGACCTACCGGTGTCGGAAAAACGGAGCTTGCCAAAGCGCTGGCGGCGAGTCTGTTTGACGATGAGAGCAACATGGTCCGTCTTGACATGAGCGAGTATATGGAGAAATATTCCGTATCCCGTCTGATCGGAGCGCCTCCGGGATATGTAGGTTATGAGGAGGGCGGACAGCTCACTGAGGCAGTGCGCAGAAAACCTTATTCCGTAGTTTTGTTTGATGAGGTGGAGAAAGCGCATCCTGATGTATTTAATGTACTGCTTCAGGTGCTGGATGACGGCCGTATCACGGATTCACAGGGACGTACCGTGGATTTCAAAAATACAATCCTTATCATGACTTCCAATATCGGTGCACAATATCTGTTGGACGGTATCGATGCGAACGGAAATATCACTGCCGATGCAGAACAGGCGGTCATGAGTGATCTGCGAGGATCCTTCCGGCCTGAATTTCTGAACCGTCTGGACGAAATTATCATGTTCAAGCCCCTCACAAAGGCAGATACGACCAACATTGTCCGTCTGCTGCTGACAGACTTAAACAGCCGGTTGGCTGATCGTGAACTGACGGTGGAACTCACACCCGAGGCAGAGGATCTTGTGATTGAGCAGGCATATGACCCGGTTTACGGCGCGCGTCCTTTGAAGCGTTATCTGCAAAAGACCGTGGAGACATTGTCTGCAAAGCTGATTCTCGCAGACGAGGTTTCTGTTGGCGATACGATTGAGATCTATGTCAAAGATCATGCACTGGCTGCAAGGAAGAAATAATCATCGAAAAAGTGTCCGTTGCATACAATAAACCAAATGTATGCAACGGGCATTTTTTATGAATTATTTCCGGATGGATGAGATGAAAAAGAAGATCGTACGAATCGTGCTTCTCTTTGTGGGAGCGCTTCTGGTAGGAATCGGTGCTGCGGTTGTCATGCAGCAAGCGCAGGACCGAAAAGAAAATGCAGAGTGTTCGAGCCGGACCTCCCAGACAGCGCGGGTCTCCTTACAGACACACTGGGAGCGGGAAGAAAAGATATCCCTGCAGCCGCAAACGGCAGATGGGAAACCGGCAGAAGCAAAGAGACAGGAGGACGAACAGACAAAAAAGGTGGCGCTTACCTTTGATGATGGTCCGAATCCGGACTACACTGGCATGCTGCTGGATGGGCTAAAGGAGCGCGGGATCAAGGCGAGCTTTTTTGTGCTGGGCTCTGAGGTGGAACTGTATCCGCAGCTTGTAAGGCGCGCGAGTGAGGAGGGACATCTGATCGGTGTACATGCCTACAGGCATGTGAATCTCAGACAGCTCAGTGATGCAGAGGCAGTCGAGCAGGTTGATCGCACAAACGGTGCCATTTACCGGGCGACAGGTCAGTATGCCAGCTATATCCGTCCGCCTTACGGCTGCTGGAAGGAAGATCTGGACTATGAGGTGCAGATGGTGGAGGTGCTGTGGGACATTGATCCGAGGGACTGGGCGACCACCAGCAGTGATCTCGTGGTGCAGCGCGTGTTAAGCGAGGTGGAGGAGAACAGCATCATTCTGTTACATGATGCCTCCAGGTCTTCTGTGCAGGCAGCGTTTACGATTATTGACACTCTTCAAAAGCAGGGCTATACCTTTGTGACAGTGGAGGAACTGCTGCTTGAGTAAATGGAGTCTGAACCCAGCGCCTTATTTGCATAATGAATCTGCACAAGGAATCAACTTGCAAAACGACCTTTCTCATCAAGGTTCACAAAATCTGTTGTTTTTCCAAAAAATGCCCGAAAATACTTGAAATATAGGGAAATATCATGTATCTTTGAAAAGGAGGTCAGAAAGACAGGTTTTGCATTTTTAAAAATGAAAAACTGCAAAATGTTAAATCTGGAGGATATGGAACACCATAAAGGGGATAGATTAGTGGATTTATTTGACTACATGCGCGAAAAAAACATGGAGCAGGAATCGCCGCTTGCTTCCCGCATGCGTCCGACAACGTTAGATGAAGTGGTCGGGCAGGAGCATATCATCGGGAAGGACAAGCTCCTTTACCGGGCGATCCGCGCGGACAAGCTAAGCTCTGTCATTTTTTACGGACCGCCGGGCACCGGAAAGACGACGCTTGCGAAGGTAATTGCCAATACGACAAGCGCTGCTTTCACGCAGCTGAATGCCACCTCTGCCGGCAAAAAAGACATGGAGGAGGTTGTGGAACAGGCGAAAAATAACCGGGGTATGTATGGAAAAAAAACGATTCTGTTTATTGACGAGATCCACCGCTTTAATAAGGGACAGCAGGATTATCTGCTGCCGTTTGTGGAGGACGGAACGATCATTCTGGTCGGCGCCACCACGGAAAATCCCTATTTTGAGGTGAACGGTGCGCTTCTTTCACGCTCCATTATTTTCGAACTGAAACCTCTGTCAAAGGAAAATATACGTACTCTTTTAAGACGGGCAGTTGCAGACCGGGAAAAGGGCATGGGAAGCTATGGCGCACTGTTGGACGAGGACGCGGAAGAGTTTCTCGCGGATATGGCAAACGGTGATGCCAGAGCGGCGCTCACGGCGATCGAGCTGGGCGTGTTGACGACAGAGCCGGATGCGTCGGATGGAAAAATCCATATCACGCTGGCGGTTGCACAGGAGTGCATCCAGAAGCGGGTATTAAAATATGATAAAAACGGAGATAATCATTACGATACGGTTTCCGCGTTTATAAAGAGCATGCGCGGCTCAGACCCCGATGCGGCGGTCTACTATCTGGCGCGGATGCTTTATGCAGGCGAGGATGTAAAATTTATTGCCAGACGTATGATGATTTGTGCGTCGGAGGATGTGGGCAACGCGGATCCGCAGGCATTGCAGGTGGCGACGGCGGCGGCACTGGCAGTAGAGCGCGTCGGAATGCCGGAGGCGCAGATCATTTTATCCCAGGCAGTCAGTTACATTGCCAGCGCGCCGAAGAGCAACGCGGCATGTGAGGCGATCAGCAAAGCGATGGACGTTGTGGCGCATACGAAGACACCGCCGGTGCCTGTGCATTTACAGGACGCACATTACAAATCCTCCGGTAAGCTCGGGCATGGTGTTGGTTATAAATACGCGCATGCGTACCCACACCACTATGCGGCGCAGCAGTATTTGCCTGACGGATTGGAACATGAGGTATTTTACGAGCCGTCTGACAATGGATATGAGCAGACGATTCGAAATTATTTAGATGATGTGAAAAAATGGAGAGCTGAACAAGAAAAGCAGGAGGAAGCATAAAAAATGAAGACCTACGAACAGATGACAAAGGAAGAACTGCGTGAAGAACAGGAAAAACTTCAGAAAGAATATAAGGGCTTTGAGGAGGCAGGACTGAAACTCAACATGGCACGAGGAAAGCCTGAGAGCGCGCAGCTGGATCTTTCCATGCCGATGATGGATCTCGTGGACAGCAAGAGCAGCTGTCTTGCGGAGGACGGTACGGACTGCCGTAATTACGGTGAGATGGACGGCCTGCCGGAGGCAAAAAAGCTTATGGCGGAGATTATGGAGTGCGAGCCGGAGCAGGTGATTGTATTCGGAAATGCCAGTTTAAATGTCATGTTTGACTCGATTGCGCGCGCAATGATCCATGGTGTATGCGGCGGCAAGCCGTGGGGGCAGCAGGGTAAGATCAAATTTTTATGCCCCGTGCCCGGCTATGACAGACATTTTGCGGTGACAGAGTGTCTCGGTATCGACATGATCAACATTCCGATGAACGAAGATGGTCCCGATATGGATATGGTAGAGAAGCTGGTTGCTTCTGATCCGCTTATCAAGGGTATCTGGTGCGTGCCCAAATATGCGAATCCTACCGGTATCTCCTACTCGGATGAGGTTGTTCGCCGCTTTGCGAAGATGAAGACTGCAGCGGATGATTTCCGTATTTTCTGGGACAATGCATACTGTGTGCATCATCTGTATGAGGAGCCTGAAAAGCAGGATCGTATTTTAAATATTCTGGATGAGTGCGCAAAAGCGGGAAATCCTGACCGTGTGCTGGAATTTGCTTCCACTTCAAAGATCACCTTTGCCGGAGCCGGTATTTCTGCGATGGCAGCATCAGAAGGAAATCTTGCGGACGTGAGAAAGATCATGACGATTCAGACGATCGGATATGATAAGCTCAATCAGCTGCGGCATGTGAAATTTTTAAAGGATCGTGCAGGTGTGGATGCGCATATGATGAAGCATGCGGCGATCATGCGTCCAAAGTTTGAAAAGGTCGAGCAGATGCTGGCAGAGGAGATCACTCCCCTGGGGATCGGAAGCTGGATCAGTCCGCGTGGCGGTTATTTTATTTGTTTCCGTGCATTGCCCGGCTGCGCAAAGCGCATTGTTGCTCTGGCAAAACAGGCAGGCGTGGTATTGACCGGAGCGGGAGCACCGTTCCCTTACGGCAAGGACCCCGAGGATTCCGTGATTCGTCTGGCACCTTCCTATCCGAACATGGAGGAACTGGTCATGGCAGCAAAGGTGTTTATCTGCTGTGTGAAGCTTGCCAGTGTGGAAAAGCTGCTTGCAGCATAGTATTTGTAAAAAAAGTATAAACGAAATATAAAGAATGTAAATTTTTTGTGCACCATGTAGCAAAATAGACCCTATTGGAGTATAATTATGCTACATGGTGCTTTTATGTGTTTTGCGGTATCTTTTGGGATACCGATTGGAAAAGGAAGTGAAATGATGATTTATAGAAATATTGATGGCATTGGAATGCCGGTATCACGTATCGTATTTGGCACGGCAACACCGCCAATGACGCAGGGACAGGATGTCACAGAATTGTTGGATGCCGTTTTTGCAGGTGGCATCAATTGTTTTGATACGGCGCGGGTTTATGGCATGGCAGAAAAATCCCTTGGCGAATGGATTGCAAAGAGAGGTAATCGCGAAAAGATCATACTGGTGGATAAGGGAGCCCATCCGCTGCCGGATACGACGGTACCCCGTGTGACACCGGCAGCAATTGAGGCGGATATCGCCCGTTCTCTGTCGCTGCTCCAGACTGATTATGTGGATATCTATCTGTTGCATCGGGATGATCCGACGCAGCCGGTGGGCCCGATCATAGAGGTGTTAAATGATCTGCGGGAGCGGGGGAAGCTGAATCTTTTCGGTGTTTCCAACTGGACCACTGCCCGCATTGAGGCGGCAAATGAATATGCCTATGAACATGATCTGGAGCCGTTTTCCGTGTCCAGTCCCAATTATGGACTGGCAGAACAGGTGCTCGATCCGTGGGGCGGCGGCTGTGTGTCTATTTCCGGACCGAATGAGGCGGAGAACCGCCGCTGGTATCAGGACAGCGGCATGGCGGTTTTCGCTTATGCGACGCTGGCACACGGACTATTTTCGGGCAAGATTCGTTCTGACCAGCTCTCACATGTAGCGGATTATCTGGATAAATATGCTATTCGTGGCTATTGCTGCAGGCAGAATTACGAGCGGCTGCGCCGCACGGAGCAGATCGCCGAAAAGCATGGCTGTACAGTGGCACAGGCGGCGCTGGCGTGGGTGCTGGCACAGCCCCTGGAAGTGTTTGCGGAGGTGAG
>JALELN010000021.1 GCA_022771765.1 Lachnospiraceae bacterium
CCGAGTAAAACCGGATAATCGAGTTGTTTCATGATTTCGAGATGGTTGATGATCTCCAGGTTCATCTCGTATGTTTTCCCGAATCCGACTCCGGGATCAAGAATGATCTTGTCATCTGCGATATTTGCTTTTTTTGCGATCGCGATGCACTCCCGCAAATCATCGATCACATCCTTCCTAAAATCATCGTACACTGCTTCGTTTCGATTGTGCATCAGACAGCATACCGCCTGATACCGGGCAGTGTACTCTGCCACCTTGCTGTCATGCTTGAAACCCCAGATATCGTTGACCAGATCTGCGCCCGCCTGCAATGCGGCAAGGGTAACAGCTCCTTTATAAGTATCGATAGAAACAGGAATATCAAAATTACTCTTGATTGCTTCAATAACCGGTGTTACCCGTGCAATCTCCTCTTCCTCCGAGATCACCACATGTCCGGGTCTGGTCGATTCACCACCGACATCTATAATATCTGCGCCATCGCGGATCATCTCCTCGGTATGCCGCAGTGCTGCATCAAGATTATTAAATTTTCCGCCATCCGAAAAGGAATCTGGTGTCACATTTAAGATTCCCATGATGTAGCAGTGATTTTTTAAGTCAAATTCTTTATTTCCTATTCTCATTTTCTGTCCTTTCATCTAAAAGTATTATATTCTTTACGCTATTAATATATCGATCGTGACATCAAAACTACACACTCACAATGGACGGTCGCGGGGAACATATCCACGCACCTTACTCTCTCCACGCGGTATCCCCGCGCCTGCAGTACCTCCAGATCCCGCGCGAGGCTGGTGGGTTTACAGGAAATATAGACCATGCGATCCACGCCGTAATCGATGATCTTTTCCAGTGCTTTCGGGTGAATGCCGTCGCGGGGCGGGTCCAGAACAATAAAGTCCGGCTTTTCGGCAATGTCGTCCAATACTTTCAGCACATCGCCCGCCAGAAATTCGCAGTTGGAAAGCCCATTCAATGCAGCATTTTCCTTTGCTGCCTCCACAGCCTCCTCCACGATCTCCACACCGATGACTTTCTTTGCTACCGGTGCGAGGATCTGCGCGATCGTTCCGGTTCCGGAATACAGATCATAGACCGTCGCGCCGTCACCATTCGTGGCATGCAGATCACCGACATACGTTCTGGCGACATCATAGAGCACCTCTGCCCCCAGCGAATTCGTCTGGAAGAAGGAGAATGGACTGATCTTGAAACGAAGTCCCAACAGTTCCTCATAGAAGAAGCTCTCTCCATACAAAATATCTGTACCCTCATCCTTCACCACATCCGCCACGCTGTCATTATGCGTATGCAAAATCCCGGCAAGCTTTCCGTCCAATTCCAGTGCGGTCAGCATCTCTACAAATCCGCCCAGCAATTCTGTCTCGTCCTGCTCCTGCAGCTGTGTCGTCGTGACGAGATCCACCAGTATCTCTCCGGTCTTTGTCGCCTTGCGCACCAGAAGATGGCGCAGATAGCCTTCATGGGTATTTTTATGAAAATAACTGATATTTTTTGAGGAAAAATAGCCCAGTGTCGCCGTCAGAATCTCACGGAAATCCGCATCTACGATCTGACAGTCTGAGACGGTAACAACGTCGTAAAAGCTACCGCGCTTATGCATGCCCAGCGCCAGTTCACCATCCTTGCATGTATCGCCGAAGGAAAACTCCATCTTGTTGCGATAGCCAAACTGCCTCGGGCTTGCCATGACTCCCTCAAATACCGCATCAAAATCTCCGCCTGCCGCACCGATGACCGGGGCAAGCAACTCCCGGATCTGCTTTTCTTTCAGCGCAAGCTGATCTTCATAGCTCAGATGCTGATAGGTACAGCCGCCGCATGCACCGAAATGCACACAGGGCACGTCTGCAACCGTCAGTTCCACAGGAGACGGCTCCAGCACCTCCAAGAGATTTCCTTCGCATTTGCCCTTTCTGGCTTTACTCAGGCGAAAACGCACCTTCTGCCCTTCCAGCGCGTTTTTTACGACTACCTTTTTTTCCTCGCCCTCCACGGCGACAACACATTTATTCGGAAAGGACACGTGCTCTACCATGCCCTCATAGATTTGTCCTTTTTTCATGTTTACTCCTTATTGAAAAGGAGCTTCGCCCAAAAGCGAAGCTCCCCTGATCGTCAACCTTGTTTTACTCTTCTACGAAAGGCTCTTCCTCATCTGCTGCCTCTTCCTCATCTTTCTTCTCTGCAGGCTCCTCTGCCTTTACATCCTCGTCATCAAAAAAGTCTTCCTCAAACTCATCGTCCAGATCATCCTCAAAATCCTCTAGATAATCCGGTGCAAAGAAGCGGTACAGACCATATGCTGCAGCTGCTACAACCACAATGATACCGATGATCGCAAAGATCGTCTTTGCCTTCGGTCCCTTCTTCTCCTCTTCTTCCTTCTTGTTGATAAGCTCAGACACCTTGCTGATGTTGGTTGAAAGTAAATTTTGTAAATCGTCAATTCTGTTCATGCTACCTACTCCTTTATCTCATTACAAATTTTAAATGATGCTTGCACGCCCGGCACGATCCGACGCGCAACTGATCTTATAGAGTATTTTAACATATTTTATCCAAATCGCATAGCAAAAATTTGTATTTTAGAATTTTTTTATACTTTTTTTAATTTTGCAAAGCTGGCAAACATCTTCTTTGTACCGAATCGGTCAAAATCCACGGTTACTTCATAGTCTCTGCCGCCTGCAACGATCTGTGTAACCGTCCCCTCGCCAAACTTGATGTGATGGACACGATCCCCCTCCTGATACGATAACGACAATTGATTGGTCGCATCTGTAGAAAAAGCCTTTACCGGGACTTTCACCACCGGTTTTTCCCGCAGAATCTTCTTTGCGCTGCTTGTATAAGAAGATGTTTTCTCTGTCTGGGACGGTCTTGGAATGCTTTTGCCGGTCGCCACCGTTCCGCTCAGAAGCTCCACAGGAATCTCTGACACAAAACGGGACACCTTTGAAAACATCGTCTCGCCCCGCACCATGCGCATTTTCGCGCTGGTGATCGTCAGCCGCTTCATGGCTCTGGTGATGCCAACATAACACAGACGGCGCTCTTCCTCCATCTCCTCATCAGAATTATCACTCGTGATCGTCATATAGCTGGGAAACAGACCATCCTCCATTCCTGCCAGATACACGTTCGGAAATTCCAGACCCTTTGCGGAGTGAAGCGTCATGAGCACCACATACTCACTGCCCTCAACGACCTCGTCAATATCCGCCACCAGCGCGACTTCCTCCAAAAATCCGGACAAGGTCGGCACCTCCGTGCTCTCCTCATAAGTGACTGCCTTGGAGATCAGCTCGTCGATATTTTCGATCCTGGCATCTGCCTCAGGCGTGTTTTCTGCCTCCAGTTCCCGCACATATCCGGTGTCCTGAATAATATTTTGAATCAATTCCGGTACGCTTAGAAAATTTGCCTTGCTGCGCATTGTCTGAATGAACGTCACAAAAGGCATGATTTTTGCCGCTGAGCGGCCGAGGGTAGGGATCTCCGATGCCACCTTCGCGGCATCATAGAAGCTCATCTCATTTTCATCCGCATATGTCTGCACCTTATTGATGGACGTCGCACCAATGCCCCGCTTTGGAATGTTAATGATGCGCTTTACCGCCAGATCATCCTTTGCGTTGTCGATCGTCTTTAAATATGCCAGAAGATCCTTGATTTCTTTTCTGGCATAGAAATTTACGCCGCCCACCAGCTTGTACGGAATATTTTCCGCAATAAAACGCTCCTCAAACATACGCGACTGCGCATTCGTGCGGTAGAGAACCGCGCTGTCACTGTAGCTGCTGCCTGCGCGCACCTGTTTTTCAATATCCATCGCCACATACTCCGCCTCGTCGTAAGCGGTATCAAACTGCTTAAAATGAATCTTTTCCCCTGCTGACTGATCAGTCCACAGCGCCTTCTGCTTTCGTCCGACATTGTGCGCAATCACGCTGTTTGCCGCATCCAGAATATTCTGCGTGCTGCGGTAATTCTGCTCCAACTTAATGACCTTTGCCTGCGGATAATACTGCTCAAAATTTAAAATGTTTCGGATATTTGCCCCACGGAATTTGTAGATAGACTGGTCATCATCACCGACCACGCACAGATTCCCGTATTTGCCCGCCAACAGACGGATCAGTTCAAATTGCGCCGTATTTGTATCCTGATACTCATCCACCATAATATATTTAAAGCGCTCCTGATAATAATCGAGTACTTCCACATCCGTCTTGAAC
>JALELN010000090.1 GCA_022771765.1 Lachnospiraceae bacterium
CCCACATCATAGATGCGCTCCACATGGGAGCCGAAATATTCGCAGGTTTGCGCAGCCTCCTCCGCCACTGAGATATCCGCAGTTCCCGCCGTGCAGACGGCGATTGAACCCACATGTTCTTTCTCTTTTTTCTCTATCTTCAGAATACGCGAAACAGGATCATATTCCACCTGCGGCAGTACCTCTCGGATCAGCTCGTACTGTGCCTCGCTCGCCCGCGTGCCGAACACCTCGCCGTCTGCCTCATACAGGCGCTCAAAGATTGCTCGAAGATGCTCGTCTGCCTTTCCGGCACAGAACACCACCTCCGGAAATCCGGAGCGCACTTTTCTGTGCATATCCAGCTTCGCGAAATCGCCCATCTCCTCAAAGGGCTGCTGCTTCAAATGCCGTTCCGCCTCATCGATGGAGATTGTGCCGGCGCATAATTGTTCTAAAATTTCTCTTGTTTCCATTGTTGTATCTATTCCTTTTCATTCCTCCGGTCGAGCCGGTGACAGCAGCTTTTACTACACAGACAATCTCCGGTAATGCCTACTCGATAGCAGTCACCGGATAATCCTGCGCCTCTACAGCTTCCTTTAACACGGAATCCGCCACATCCACATCCAGGGTGACAACTGCCGTGCCTTCCTCGTGGCTCACGACTGCCTCCTTCACACCCTCAATGGCCTCAAGTGTCTTTTTTACTCTTGCCTCACAGTGTCCGCACATCATTCCTGTAATATGCATTGTCTTTGTCATCGTTTGATTCTCCTTTTTTTGTGATTTTCCCGTTATTTCTTCCTGTATTTCTTTCGGTGCGTTTACATCGTAGTTTCTCTTTTTTTCTTTGATCCGGTAATCCCGCTTTGTGCTGTGCACATCAAAGAGATTCAACCGCAACGCATTCGTCACCACACAGAAGCTGGACAGACTCATGGCCGCAGCGCCGAACATTGGATTTAATTTCCAGCCAAATATAGGATACCACACTCCGGCGGCCAGCGGAATACCTATGACATTATAAATGAATGCCCAAAACAGATTTTCATGAATATTTTTTAACGTCTGGCGACTCAAACGCACTGCCGCCGCCACATCCATCAGGCTGCTTTTCATGAGCACGACATCTGCGGCGTCAATCGCCACATCCGTTCCCGCGCCGATCGCAATACCGATGTCCGCCCGGGTCAGCGCAGGCGCATCATTGATACCGTCTCCCACCATCGCCACCTTCCCGGCCCCGGCCAGTCGGCGAACGACCTCTTCTTTGCCCTCCGGCAGCACATCGGAAATCACCTCATCCACACCAGCCTTGTGGCCGATCGCGGCTGCCGTACGCGCATTATCGCCGGTGAGCATCACCACGCGGATGCCCATATTCTGCAATTGCATAATTGCTTCCTTTGAATCCTCTTTCATCACATCCGCTACTGCGATCATGCCCAGCAGCATATCACCCTCCGCAAAAAAGAGTGGTGTTTTTCCCTCCGCCGCAAGACTGTCTGCCTGCGCCAGTATCCCTTGCGGAAGCCGAAACTGCTCTCCCACAAAGCTGCGACTGCCGCCGATGACTGTTTTCCCTGCCATGCTGCCCCGCAGTCCGCCGCCCACCACCGCAATAAAATCATTCACCGGATCAAGTGTCATCTGCCGCTCTGTCGCCGCTTCCAGAATCGCCCGCGCCAGAGGATGCTCGCTTTTCTGCTCCATAGATGCAGCTTTCTGCAACAGCTGCTCCGCACTCACGCCCTCTGCCGGAACGAGATCCGTCACCTTCGGTGCTCCCTGTGTGATCGTTCCGGTCTTATCCAATGCGATGGTGCGTACTTTTCCGGTCTCTTCTAAAGAGACCGCCGTCTTAAACAAAACGCCTGCCTTCGCACCCATACCGCTGCCCACCATGATCGCCACCGGAGTCGCCAGTCCAAGTGCGCACGGGCAGCTGATCACCAGCACACTGATGCCCCGCGCCAGCGCAAAGCCAAAGCTCTCTCCCGCAAACAGCCACACAAGTATCGTTACGACTGCAATCACAATGACTGCGGGCACAAAGATACCGGAAACTTTGTCCGCCACCTTTGCCACAGGCGCTTTTGTCGCGCCGGCGTCACTGACCATCTGAATGATCTTTGCCAGCGTCGTATCCTCCCCGACCCGCGTCGCCTCACAGGTGAGAAATCCCGCCCGGTTGATGGTCGCCGCGGACACCGCATCCCCTGCTGCCTTGTCCACCGGGATACTCTCGCCCGTCAGCGCTGATTCATCCACCGCGCTCTCGCCGCTCACGATCACACCGTCCACCGGAATACTCTCACCGGGACGCACAACAAACCGGTCGCCTTTTTTTACCTGATCAACGGGCACTGTCTGCTCCACCCCGTCCACCAGCAGCGTCACCGTTTTCGGTGCCAGATCCATCAGACTTTTGAGCGCGTCCGTCGTCCTGCCTTTTGCCCGGGCTTCCAGCATTTTTCCGACAGTGATCAGTGTCAGGATCATCGCCGCCGACTCGAAATAAAACTCATGATGATATGCCATCATCTGTGCCTCGTTCCCCACCAGCGCCGCCTGACTCATGCCATAAAGCGCATAGACACTGTAGCCGAAGGAAGCGCTGGCGCCCAGTGCGACGAGCGTATCCATGTTCGGCGATTTGCGCATAAGGCTTCCAAATCCGTTGATAAAGAATTTCTGGTTGATCACCATGATGATCCCGGTCAGAAGAAGCTGGGTAATGCCCTGCGCCAGCATATTGTTTGCAAGGAAATCACCGATCCACCACCCCCACATCATATGCCCCATGGACAGATACATGAGGGGGATCAGAAAACAGAGGGACGCAATCAGACGGCGTTTCATCTTCGGTGTTTCTTTATCCGCAAGCGCATCGGACGCAGATGCAGACGAACCGTCCGCCTGCGGGTTTTGCGCCCCGCGCACCTTTTTTTCCGCACCATAACCGGCCTGCTCCACAGCTGTGATGATCGCACTGCTGTCAGCAGTCCCTTCCACAAGCATAGAATTCGTCAAAAGATTGACCGACACCTCCGTCACACCCTCCACGCTACGCACCGCTTTTTCCACACGCGCGCTGCAGGCGGCACAGCTCATGCCTGTCACATTGTATTGTTCCATCTGTTATTCCTCCATTATTTCATCAGCTTCTGCAGTGTGGCGACCAATTCATCCACCACTTCATCATTTCCGCTACGGATATCCTCTGCCACGCAGGTACGGATGTGGTTCGCCAGCAGCACTTTGTTAAAGCTGTTCAGCGCCGCCGTCACTGCCGCCACCTGTGTCAGGATATCCACGCAGTAGGCATCGTTTTCCACCATGCCACGGATGCCGCGCACCTGCCCCTCGATCCGGCTCAGGCGGTTCATCAGATCTTTATATTCTTTTTCATTCCGTTCTTTCTTTCGTTCACAGCATGTGCAGTCACAGCTGCATGTATTCGTTTTTTCTTCCATAAAATGCTCCTTATCGCAATACCCCCTATGGGTATTTGCTGATTGTCATTATATACCCCCATAGGGTATTTGTCAATAAAAGAAAAAGCGCTCACCGGCTTTCTGCCAATGAACGCTTTTCTACTCTTACACGTTTCTCAACGATGTTATAATTTAAAGAACTGCATCGCTTCCTCAAGGATCTGTGCCTGCTCTTTCACTTCCACCGCCTGCTGGTTTACAAGATTAATGGTCGCTGTCAGTTCCTGAATCGAAGCCGTTGTTTCCTGTGTGCTGGCTGCGTTTCGCTCAGAAATAGAACTGATTCTGGAAATAATATCAACAACATCTCCTCTGGATATATCACATTCCTTCGCCTGTCCATCCACCAGACCACTCTGGCTTCTGGTATTTACAATACCGGAGCTTACATTTGCAAACTCGCTCTGTGTACTCTTTAAATTATCTTGCTGCTCCTTCAAATGCTTATTCACTTCTTCCATCTTCTCGATGGAGCGTTTGGAATCGGATACCAGCGTTTGAAGGATTTCCTCAATCTTTTTCGCAGATTCACTTGACTGGTCTGCAAGTGTAGAAATTTCATTTGCTACAACCGCGAATCCCCGGCCGGCATCACCGGCTCTGGCTGCCTCGATCGAAGCATTCAATGATAACAGATTCGTCTGTTCTGCAATAGCGGTAATTAAATTTACCGCACTTGATATCTCTGCAACGGAATGGTCTGTTGCCTCTACATTCTGCGCCACGACTCCGATTGCCTCAACAGTCTTGGTATTTGACTCATCAAGTGCATTGATGATATTCATTGCCTTCTGACCTGCCATATCCATATCGTTTGCCACATTGTCAAGGTCATTGATGCCGCCAACAATATTTTCGATCTTTCCTCCCATATCTGAAACCTTTTCCGTTGCATTCTCGATATCGGAAGCCATAGATACGGCACTTTTAGATATCTCAACTACTGCATTGGAGATATCCTCAGCATTCGCAGATGTATTCGAGGCCGCTGACTGTAAGTTATCTCCATCCACGAGAAGATCCTGCGAAGCCTTTTGCACTTTCTTTACAATTTCCTGAAGGGTTGCAGACATCTTCTTCCGGGACTGGATAATGGAATCAATTTCTGTCACACTGCTCTTTGCATTTTTATAAGGCTGCAGCTCTCCGTTTGACAAAAGCTGCAGATTCTTCGTGATGATCACAAGCGGCTCTTTGATCCGTTTTGCGACAATGACAACAAAAATGCAGCAGATAGCCACGATAATAGCGGTAAAAAGAATGAGCTTTACTACCGCAGAAAGCACCTGATCATGGACTAGCTTTTGTTCCTTGCCGGCAAAGGACATACCGATCACATTTCCGCTCTCGTCCGCCAGCGGTAAATAGATCACATAGTATTCTTCCCGTTGATCATGACACCCTTTTGCTGATATTCATTTCCGGCGGAGACCTGTGCCCAGATATCCGGATCCGCATTTGTGCCCTCATTTCTTCCGCTCGAATTGCTTTCATCTGTAACAGAAGTCACAAAACGTACATCATTCATGAAAAGGGTCAGCTGTATGTCATCGTCCAGCAAACTGTCCACATAGTTATGATCATAAACCGGCGACTGATCCTTTGAGTTGCTGATTTCCTGCTCATAATAGTTCGATAAGCCCTCCGCTGCAACACGCAACTCATGATAGACATCCTTTTCCAAAGAATCCGTCATTGACTTGCATCCGATAAACGCAACTACAACAGCAGTGAGCAATGTCGGAATGATGGCCGTCAACAATAGCGATGCCATCATTGAAATTGTTTTCTTTTGTTTCATGGCAAAATCCCCCCTCATATATTGATACAGACGCAACTTTTATGTATTTAAGTTAGCATATCTGCATTGGAAAATCAATGAAAAACATTCGTCAGCACTTCATTCAGGCTTCCCGTCCGATATCCCTTCAGATCCAGTGCCACATAGGAAAAACCGATATGTTTCATCGCATCATAGATCTCACTGCGCAAAGGCTCTGTCATCAGGCGCTCCATCTCCTCCGGCAGCAGCTCGATACGCGCCAGCGTGCCATGCACACGCACGCGGAACTGATAAAAACCTTTATCCAAAAGAAGCTGCTCCCCCTGATCTGCCATGGACAGCTTTTCTGTGGTGATCGCTTCCCCATAGGGGATCCGGGACGCGAGACATGCAAAGGAGGGCTTATCCGCTGTCGGAAGCCCCAGCTCCCGGGACAGCTCCCGGATCTCTGCTTTCGTCAGGTCAGCCTCCCGCAACGGACTTTTCACGCCCAGTTCTGTGATTGCCTGCAAGCCCGGTCGGTAATCGCCCAGATCATCGACGTTTGATCCTTCCGCCACACAATGAATCCCCTGTTTTGAAGCGGCTTCGATAATCCGCGTAAACAGCGCCTTCTTACACAGATAGCAGCGATTCGGCGGGTTATCCGTAAATCCGTCAATCTCATCCGCAGAAACACGCAGGCAAATCTGCCGAATATGCCGTGCTTCGCAAAACTCTGCTGCTTCTGCGCTCTCTCTGTCCGGCACCCAGTCCGCTGACACGGATACTGCAATTGCCTTATCTCCCAGCACCTCTGCCGCCACTGCCAGAAGCAATGTGGAATCCACCCCGGCAGAAAACGCCACCGCCGCGCTGCCATACTGCCGGAGCGTCGCCCTCAATTTTTCGTATTTTTCTGATAATGTGCGATCCATCTTTTCGAGCCTTCCTTAATAAATTGACATTATATGAATGATGCGTCCATGTTCTGTGTGACATACCCGACATGTGGCATGCACCAGAGCATTTATGCGACGGGTTCACGCGGAGACATGACACAGAAAGTGAACACCGGATTTTGCGATTTTGCCCGACCGCGCAAGCCCCTTCCGTCTTTGCGTTGACATCAAATCATCAGGGCGCGACGCGGATAGGGGAATCGAGCAAAAACGGTGTTACACTTTTCGTGGCTGTTGTATCTTGCTCTGTGCCTCCCCGCGTGATTTACCCGGCAAGCATAATAACCGTGCATACCACTGACAGACGATGGGGCGTACTCCTGTAAAATCGCATCCTAGAAATGCAGATCCCCCGCAATCAGATAAAACAGCATCAGGCAGAAACCAACCCCGAACAAAAACAGCCCAAAAGAAACACTCCGGGTAATAATCAGGTTGTTCTGGGCGATCTCATCACTCTTAACTGCCAGCAGATGCACATAATCTTTCTCAACCGGATGTGACCGCCGCCAGGTACGGTTACCCAGATCACGCCACAAATTGAACACTTTACCCAGTGCCCGTGTCAGTGCATTTCCCTCTGAATAGTAGCGCGGCAGGGGCGTATCCCGGTAGATCGTCTTTCGCAAAAGTACCACGCTCCAATCCACGAGACTGTCAAGTATGCGGCAGAAAAAGCCGAACACGCACGGCAAAAAGCGAAGCAAAACCGGGCGATACACCGCATTCTCCAGATCCAGCCATTCCGGCCAGCGGTCAACGAATACCTTCACACCAGCCTCATTTTTCTTCATGAGCATGCTGCGGATAAATACCAGATACACGACCACACCGATCGCAATGGAATACCCCGCACCCAGCAGATTTTCTCCGTTAAAATAATGCACAACTTCACCGGACTCCTCCAATGCAAAGAATCCACTTCCGAGATCAGCCACCGTATCCATCAGTCGGTGCGGCATCCATCCCCACAACAATAAAAATAATGCAGGAATTCCCACTGCCGCCGCACTTACAAGCGTCATGTAGCGCTTTTTCTCATCGTAACTTTGCTGCAATTCCGCATCCGTATTTTTCTCTACAAAAACTGTCATAAAAAGCTTTGTCATATACGCAATCGTCAGACCACCGCTGATAATAAAGACGATCTCCAGCAATTTCATCCATCCGCCGCCACCATATTCCAGTATGCTTTCATGCAACAGCGTTTTACTGATATAACCACTAAACGCCGGAATGCCTCCGATCGCCAGCGCCCCCGCCAGAAAACAGCCTGCCAGAAACGGTTTTTTCCTCCCGAATCCCCGGATCTTATTGAGATCCAGTTCATGGGTATTCATGTAAATCACGCCCGCACAGAGGAAAAGCACCAGCTTGATCAGCGAATGATTGATCATGTGCAGCATCGTTCCATGAGCGGCCAGCGCATGCTCGCCAAAGAGCAGGTCACACATGCCGATGCCCGTCGTAATAAATCCGATCTGTGAAACAGAGGAGCAAGCCAGTGTCCGCTTCAGATCCAAAGCAAATACCGCCAGCAATGCCCCGAGAAACATCGTGCATGCACCCAGCACCAGAATTAATGTCCCCCATGCTCTGTCCCCCGCAAACAAACGTGCCGCCAATATGATTGCGCCAAAAATACCACATTTTGTCAGCATTCCTGACAACAGTGCGGACGCCGGAGCAGGAGCTACCGGATGTGCCTTTGGAAGCCAGATGTGCAACGGAAAGATACCAGCCTTTGCGCCAAAACCGATCAGGATACATACGCCTGCAGCATATCGCATCGGTGTCGGCTGTGTTCCCTGTACGAGCCGTCCGAGTTCCTCAAAATCAAGTGTTCCGTACATATGATAGAGCAAAAACAGTCCCATCAGTATTGCAAGACCGCCGATCACAGCAACCGCCAGATACGTATCTGCCGCCCGCAGCGCCGCCGCTTTTTCCGTCTGTGCCACCCATGTATAGGATGTAAAAGACATGATCTCAAAAAAGATCAGCGCCGTAAAAAAGTCTGCTGAAAGAAAAACACCCAGCGTTGCAAACAGCGTCACAAACGTAAAAAAGTAGTAGCGCCCCGGATGGCTGTCATGCTTCATATATTCAATGGATGCGACAAGTGCCATCGTCCATGCCAGCACAGCCAGCATTGCAAACACGATTCGGAAGCCGTCCAGCTGGAAGCTCAGCCCATATCCACATATTCCCGGAAGATAATATCTCATATTTCTCATCCTTTCTTAACTGTTCAGTTCCCTCGCAGCCTTCACAGCGCCGATGCAATTTCTTTGAAAACCTCCACCAGCGGACCGCTGTGCAGACCGAAAATCACCATCACGATCACAAAGATCACCAGCGGCACAATCATCATCCATCCGGGATCCTTCACATCACTGATTGTGCGGTAATCAAAATCCCTGCCGGGAATAAATGCACGGAAAGAAATACTCATCATATAGATTGCGGTCAACAGCGCGGAGACGAGCAGCGCAAACACCCCGACAAGCGCCAGCGGGTGCGTGCTGTCAAGGGCCGCCTTTGCAAGATTCCACTTGCTGATAAAGCCCGGAAGTCCCGGCACGCCCATAAGCGCCAGACCGGAGATGGTAAAAATCGTAAAAACAACCGGCATTTTCTTTCCCATCCCGTTAATCTCATGCACGTAGTTTTTGTGTGTCTGATGCATCACTGCACCGACACAGAAAAAGGAACAGATTTTCATGAACGCATGAAAAATCATGTGACACAACGCTCCCACCAGCCCCAGCGGACTCATGAGCACCACACCAAACAAAATATAGGACAGGTTACTCATCGTGGAATATGCCAGCCGTCGTTTTAAATGCGTTTCCTTTAGTGCCCGGCTGCAGCCGTAAACGATCGTGATAATGACAAACACCATCACTGTCGTCTGCGCCCATGTCCCCCGCAGGAAATCCGCGCCAAAGCTGTAGTAGGTCACGCGCATCAGCGCAAAGGCTCCCGCCTTTACCACCGCTACCGCATGCAGTAATGCAGTCACCGGCGTCGGTGCCACACCTGCCTTCGGAAGCCATCCCCCAAAGGGCCACAT
>JALELN010000026.1 GCA_022771765.1 Lachnospiraceae bacterium
TACAAAACAAAGTGTTGCAAAAGTGTTTCACTTACTCCTCAAAAAAAGCACCAAAAAACTTCGGAACACATCGTTTGGTTCCGAAGTTTTTCACCTACATTTTTCTGCGCGCCTTTCCCGTGCGCCTGTAATATGCTTCCTTATCCGCATACATTCGTTTATCTGCCAGGTCCTTCATCTCATCAAAGGTAAGATCCGGATGCTCTTTGCACACAACCACTCCCTTTGAAATCGAAAGCGTGCACGGATAGCTGCATTTCGCGCTGCCGATCAGACGATCCAGCGTCTGAAGCACGTCTTCTTGCTTCTTCTCACTGCATGTAAGCAGTGCCACAAATTCATCCCCACCGATCCGATATGCTTTTCCAAGCTCACCCAGCGCAGTCTGCATGCATTTGGCCGCTTCGATGATCAATTCATCACCCGCCAAATGTCCGTACGTATCATTGACAGTCTTTAATCCATTCACATCCATCATCAAAATAGTGATCTCACTTACCGTTCCCTGTTCCCGTATGACCGCACAATCTTCTTCAAAGGCACGGCGGTTGAAAAGCCCGGTCATGTCGTCGGTTACTGAGATTTTTCTTCTTTCGATCAGCTCTTTAAACGCTTTTCGTTCACGCGCAGACACCACAAAAAAGACGATCCCCATCATCAACAGTCCGACCACAAAGATGATGATACTCGCGGTTGTGATCTCAAACACGTTGATCTTATTTGGATTCAGATCCTCTACAACCAGATACCAATCCAGATCCTCCATGTATTTTGTCATGCGGCTGGAACCGGAACCGGTCTCATAAAGGAATTCATCGGAACTAACCTGATCCAGATAAGAGTGTTCCAAATGATCCCGCTCAATACGCGCCGCATCCGAATCAACCTGAATGAGTCCTTCCTGATCGATCAGATCAATCTTCAGGTTATATTTGATCTCATATCTTTTTATAAGTCTCTGCAGTTCCTTCATCTCAACGCCAACGCCGCACACACCCAGAAGCTTTCCGTTTTCATCGAGAATCTCCTGATTCACAAATACCGTTAAAGTCCCCTGATTTGCCTCATCCGTGTCCACATTCAGATTGTAAGCCTGCGCGCTCTCCAAAAACGTCTTGTACCAGATATCATGCGGGTCATTATCGATATCTACATATTTACTGATCCCGTCATAGGTATAGAATGCCCCAGACTGATCACAAACTACAAACACCATCTGATAGCCAAAACCGGTTTTGATAGAATTCAGATAAACAGCTATCTTGTCTTCCACCGATTTCGACGAAGTCTTCTGACCCAATTTTATATACTGCTTTAAAGTATAATCGTTTGACATGGTTTTGGACACGACGATCGGTTTGATAAATTCACGTTCAATGCTGTCACTGACCATATGTGCCAAAATCATACTATCTCTTTCCGAGTTTTCAGAAGAGATTTTCTGCAGGGATACTATGCATGAAAAAACAGATGCACTCATGCTGATGGTCATGATCACAAACAGGATAATCATATCCAGCGATCTTCGTTCTTTTATTTCTTTTGCTTTGCTCCACTCCACCAGGTACACCAGCAGCATCAATGACAATGCGATAGCAATACCCAGATTCGTGATCGATATCCCATAAACAAACGTCTGCACAATGATCGCGATCACCGGTTCAAACGCATACAAAAGGAGCGCTGCAAACATCGTTTTTTTCACAGATCTTCGGTAATAAATGCACATAACGCCGGCGGTCAGAATGCATACAACATTCAATATCGTATACACATACCATCCTGTATTTCTGTGATAATAGTTTGCATCATCAAAATAGTACATCCATTTTGTGAACAGGTTGGTGACCAGAATGAGCAGATTCAACACAATGCAAGTGCTCACGATCCGGTTATATATTTTGCTCACAGTCACGCCCTTTTCGTTTAGCAACTCATACATATATCGCATGAAAAGACAGATCAGAACCAGATTCAACAAAAAGACAACAAAGTTTCCGGCTCCGGTCATAAACCGGCTTAGCCCGTCTGTATTTCCTCTAAATATGTATGCAGCCGCCTCCGAAAAAAAGAGCAGTGCTGTTGATAAAAACATCCATTTCAACAGTTTCCAGCTGTTTCTCGCATCCCCGTTCATCAGTATGAGCACTGCCAGCATGAGGCAGATCAACCCTGCAAATATCTCTGTTGTAGCCTGTGTTAATTCCAGATTCGTAATGTTCATTTGTAAATTACCATCCTGACCTTTGACAGAAGCCTCTGTCTTTCTTGCTTCAGTCTTACTTTACAGTGACTTTCATCCTCCGATACATACCGTTTTGCGCGTATACGTAGATGTAGCAGGTGCCTTTTTTCTTTGCTTTGATCACACCTTTGCCGGTTACGGACGCAACCTTCGTGTTGCTGCTCTCATACTTGATATCTGTATGCTTTTTGATGGGCAGATCTTTGACCACCTGCTCCGCTTTGATCGTAAAGGTCTTTCCTTTTGTCAGCGAGAGAGCTGTCTTGTTGACTTTTACAGTTTTTGCATTTCCGTATTTGCCGCCGGTGGTGGTGGAATGCACTACCTTTGATTTAGCCAGCCATACTTTTTTACCGTTCACCAGCTTAAAGGCTTTGATGTAATACTTGTAATAGGTGCCGCCGTCAAGGTTCTTGTCAACCCATGTGGTTGTACTGCCATCCTTAATCACTACACGCTGTACCATCTTGTATTTCTTTTCTCCGGTATTGCAATGATTGCTATAGATCACATAACCGTCCGCCCCGGTCTGCTTCGTCCACTTCAACACATTGGTTGTCTTTGTGCTGGTCGGGATGCGCAGACGCAACCTGCTGTAAGACGTATCCATGGTGACCTTACCGTCTGTGTCGGAGCTGTCGTCCTTCTCCTCTTCCTCCTTCGGTTTCTCTGTCTCATTCTTCTCACCAGTGTCATAGATCACCGCATAATCGGAAAAATGAGTCGTTGTGAACATCAGCTTGCGATTTTCATACTTTGTCTTGTAGCGTGTCATATCTCCACTTTCTGCCACGTATACCATATGATAATAGCTGGTGTCTTGTCCTGCCTCCGGCGTAAAGTCGATGGAAACGACTGCTTTTCCACCCTTGAAATCATGGATGCGCTGTCCGTCACTGGTAAAATATGCCTCAAAGGTCGTTGCCACCTGATGCCGGCCCAGCGTAGCCTGCTGGGCGCTGTTCAGTTCCCTGCGATCCTTATCCTCCACAACGAGCTGTATCTGCGTGCCTTTTGCCTGCTCTGCCAGAGTTTCCAATGC
>JALELN010000029.1 GCA_022771765.1 Lachnospiraceae bacterium
ATTTTATCGATGTTGCCGGGGTTCTTAAATTTTACGAAATACCGTAACTGTTCAGTACCTTCACAGTCACGAAATATCAAATTCGGGTGGTTCATCCAGATCATGCGGAACCGGCGCACCGTTCTTTTTTCGCTGGCGCACGCACTCCGTCAGCAAATACTCTATCTGTCCATTGACCGATCGAAAATCATCCTCTGCCCAGGCTGCAATGGCGCTGTAGAGCTTTGCAGATAAGCGGAGCGGCACCTGTTTTTTGCTATTATCTGCCATTAGTACAGGCTTCCGGAATTCACGATCGGCTGGGCATCCCGATTTCCGCAGAGAACAACGAGCAGGTTGGAAACCATCGCAGCCTTGCGCTCCTCATCCAGATTTACAATTTCATTTTCGTTCAGTTTTTCCAGTGCCATCTCAACCATGCCGACTGCACCATCCACGATCATCTTTCTTGCATCAATGATGGCTGATGCCTGCTGTCTCTGCAGCATGACCGCCGCAATCTCCGGTGCATAGGCAAGATATGTGATACGTGCCTCAAGGATCTCAAGGCCAGCATCTCCTACCTTGTTCTGGATCTCTGCACGGATGCGCTCTGCCACCAGCTCACTGGAGCCGCGCAGGCTGCCCTCATCTGCCACACCATCTCCGGTCGTATCCACATTTTCCGCAACATCATAGGGATAAATACGAACCACATCGCGCAGTGCACTGTCGCACTGTAAAGATAAATATTCCTTGTAATTGTCGACATTAAATACTGCCTTCGCGGTGTCTACCACGCGCCACATCACGGCAATGCTGATCTCGATGGGATTTCCAAGGCAGTCATTGATCTTCTGTCTGCTGTTGCTCAAGGTCATGACCTTTAAGGAAATCTTTTTGCCACCCACGGAATTCACTTCTGCACTGACTCCGTCAGCAGTATTCAACTGCATCAGCTTTCCCATGCCGGACTTCACGTCACCGCTCTGGTTCAGCTTTGTATCCGCTGCCGGATTGACTGCCGTACAGAAGGGATTTACAAAATAAAAGCCCTGATCCTTGATCGTACCGATATAATTTCCGAACAGCGTCAGCACCAGCGCCTCCTGCGGTTTTAATACCTTCAGACCTAAAAACAGGATCCAGCCCAGAGCCGCATAGACAATACCAATGATCATAATGACCAATCCCACCTTAGAATCCCTTGTGTCAAAGGTGTATGCCCCCGCAATAATAGCGATCACTGCCACCACATACAACGCAAGGGACAAAATCAACATTGCCATTCCGTTTTTGTTTTTCTGCAAAACTTTTTCTGTCATAACACAATCCTCCATTCCTGTCTGTTCCGTACCTTTTTGGTACGTTCTATATTTCGATATTTGAATGATATCATTTTGATATCTATTTGTCAAGAAAAATCATGAAAAAAATACCAGCCGGTAAAATATGAAAGGCTAGACAAAAAGACCATTTGGTGCTAAAATACAAGAGGATCAATCGTTCAGAGTTGAGTGCAGCAACAGCTGTATTACCCATGACTCTTTTTTCAATTGCGTAGGCATAGCGGAGCATTCATGCGGTAGCGGTTATCCCTCAAATGCAGGATTCGTCTATCGGTAGGGCACCAGCTTCCCAAGCTGGTTAGGCGGGTTCGACTCCCGTATCCTGCTTTGTTAAATGAGTGGTACAAAAAAGAACTGTCGGAAAACCATGAAACAGGTGTTTCCGGCAGTTCTTTTTATATTATAACCAGTTATAATCCCCACCTGTGATTGCCAGAGATAGCAAAGTATCCATCTTTTCAACCTCTTCTTCACCCTCTACAACCTGCAACAGCTTTGCTGTCTCAGAAGTCACTGGCATCTCTTCATCCGGTCCGATCTCCATATCCACATCTTCTCCGCAGTACGGACATACCAGCTTTGGTCCGATCTTCAGATCCAAAAATCTGCTTCCACAGGCTTCACACTCATAAAAACCGCACATCTGCGTGCCGTCAGGTACATAATACATGTCGTTTTCTCCTCCATTCTCAAGGTACTGAAATCATTGATTCCCATTTTATCCCATTTTATGAGCCAATATAATCATATCTATCACATTTTATGAGCTTTCTTTTTTATTTTTTACACATTTCATGAATTTTGCACTTATGAAAGAGTTACATTTTATCTCATTCTTCCTTGCACACATCCACCCATTCTACATTTCCACATGCCTCCTCTAATTCTGCAATGGTCAGCTTTACGGCGCTGTGGTCGTTTCCTGCTGCCGGATACACCACATCATAGCGCTTCAAACTCTCATCCAGATACACCTTTATGCCGTCCTTGATTCCAAAGGGGCACACCCCGCCGGGTGCATGCCCGATATACCGCTCCACCTCATCAAAGGGTATCATCTTTGCTTTCGTGTGAAAGGCATCCTTATATTTGCGATTATCGATCCGTGCCGTACCTTCTGCCAGAATCAGTACTGCCGTTTCATTCTGTAAAAATGACATGGTCTTCGCGATCATTCCTTCCTCAACTCCGAGGGCCTCTGCCGCCAGCGCCACAGTTGCACTGGACTGCTCAAGCTCTATGATATGATCGGCATAACCTTTTTTCTCCAGGTATCTCTTTGCAATTTCTAATGACATTGTTTCATTCTCCTCCGATTTTCTTCCTTTTATACAAGCGAATTACTTTACAATCATCGTTTATATAGTTTCACAGACCTTTTCGTCAGCTCCCCTTATTATATGCCAGAAGTTCCATTTAGACAAGTTCACGGCTGATATCCTCATTGACATTCCCGAAACAGGAACTTAAAATAGAAATATAGCCACAGACACACAGACATCTAAGACAGGGGGATCAGATGGAAGAAAATGTAAGAGTGATTGATCGTGCTTTTGATATTCTAGAGGTGCTGGCCGCCAGTAATACTCCCATGGGACTGTCTGAGATCTGCCGCGCCACAGGCATGAGCAAAAGTACGGTTTACCGGTTGATCTCAACGATGCACAATCGACATTATGTCGAAAAAAATCCGGATAACACATATTCCATTGGCTATAAGCTGATAGAAACAGTCAGTATGCACATCAATCATCTGGATCTGCTTACCGAGGCAAGGCCCTGCTTAAACGATATCATGCACACGCTCGGACTTACCGCGCATTTGGGGATTCTCGACGGCTGTGATGTCATTTATCTGGAAAAAACCGATCTCTATGCCAGCAACAGGCAATATACCGAGATCGGTTATCGTTCTCCCGCATACTGTTCGTCTATGGGAAAATGTCTTCTGGCCTGTCTTTCCCGGGAAGAACTGGAAGAAGCCATGCAGAATTGCACTTTTCAGAAATATACACCCAATACCATCACTGATTTTTTAGAATTCAGGCGCTATCTGAAAGTCGTCCGGCATCAGGGCTGGGCCATGGATAATCAGGAATACCAGCTGGGTCACCGGTGCATCGGAGCTCCCGTATATGATTACCGGGGCGCTGCCATTGCCGCCATCAGCGCCAGCGGTTCCACCATACAGATTCCCGATGATCGGATTGAAAGTGTAGAAAAATATGTCCGAAAGACAGCGGAAACACTTTCCAGACGCTTGGGATATACATAAAAAAGAACGGCTGCCCATTTCCGGCAACCGTTCTTTTTTTATACGCTTTGCTATTCGATAATATTTTTCAATACAATGGTCTTTGTTCTGGTCACTTCGTCAAAGGTTGACATGACGCCTTCGGTTCCAATGCCGGAATATTTGTAACCGCCAAAAGGCATCTCGAAGCTCCTGAAGAAGCTTGCGCCGTTGATGATAGTTCCACCACACTCCAGAGCGTTGCATACTTTCATTGCGGTCTTCATATTTTCGGTAAATACACATCCGCACAGACCGAACTTCGAGCTGTTGGCAATCTCGATGGCTTCTTCGACCGTATCAAATGCGATGATCGGTACGACCGGTCCGAATATTTCCATATCGCTTGCAACATCTGCAGTCTTAGGTACATCTCCGATCACCGTGGGAGCAATAAACGCGCCGTTTCTCGTTCCGCCGAGAAGGATCTTGCCACCCTGCTCTACGGTCAGGTTGATCTGTCTCTCTACTTCGATCGCAGCCTTTTCGCTGATCAGACATCCGATCTGAGTAGACTCATCAGAGGGCTGCCCCTGCTTTAACTGGCTGATTCTTGCGATTGCCTTTTGCGTAAATTCCTCTACGCGATCCTTCTGGATCAGGAATCGTTTGGAAGCACAGCATACCTGACCGGTATTATACATACGTCCCCAGATCAGCTCTTCCACTGCCAGATCCACATCTCCATCTTTCAGTACGATAAACGCGTCATTTCCGCCAAGCTCCAATGCAATATGAGCAAGATGATCCGCAGCAGTTCTTGCGGTCTCAATTCCTACTTCCGTAGAACCGGTCAATGTGATTGCATGCACATCTTTGTTGCCACATAACCAGGAGCCTACCTTAGAACCTCTTCCGGTCACGATCTCGATGGCACCTGGAGTCACTCCTGCTTCTCCGAGTAATGCCGTGAGCTTGCAGAGTGTCAACGGATTATCCGTAGAAGGTTTTACGATTGCTGCATTTCCTGCTAAAAGCGCAGGCGCTACCTTCTGATCAAACAGATCGCAGGGGAAGTTAAAGGGGATCACACAGGCTACCACACCGATGGGCTCTCTTTTTGTGATCAGAACATGCTTATCCTGACCAGCTTCCATTCCGGCGGGAATGGTCTCACCATATAAGTGTTTTGCTTTCTCGGAAAATGCCTTAAAAGCAATCGGAATATTTCCGATCTCAGCTCTTGCTTCTACGATCGGCTTACCGGTCTCTGCAGAGAGTGTCTGTGCCAGATCCTCTTTATTCTGCTCCACCAGCTTGATAAACCGGTACATGATCTCCACTTTCTCATATACCGGAACCTTCGCCCATACCTTCTGTCCTTCCACAGCTTTTTTCACTGCCAGATCAACGTCTTCCTTTGTCGCTGACGGAATCGTATCGACAACTGCCCCTGTCGCAGGATTGATTACATCAATTACCTGACCATCTGCCGCGTCAACTGCAACACCATTGATAAACATCTGCATCCTTTTTTCCTCCTTACGCTTCAACTCCGGTGAACGATAACATCAAGCCGCCACAGGTATTCAATCCATCTGCCTCAAAACCATATTCGCCAAATGTAAATTCCGTAATAAACGGAACATCACCGGCTTTTTCTTTCAGCTGTTTTGCAACCTCATCGATTCTGCTGTCAATGCCTGCTCTTCTTCCACCACAGTGTACCAGATGATAATATCCGGCAGGTGCAGCCATGCGCTCCTTTAATTCTTCTAACGTTGCTCCGGTGGAATCGATCAGTTCATCGACACTTCCCTCCATGCGGATAATTGCTGTGCCCTCTGCCAGATTATTTCCGATATTCATAGAGAGGTCATCATTTCCGTTCATGGGATGACGAATCGCAACCAGATCTCCCAGTCGATCCTTCACGCCCAGCGGAGAAACAATGGTCTCAGATAATAATGCTCCACCCTTTAAGGCTTCTACATCCATTCCTCTCCAGTCCGCATATTTCTGTAATGCAGGCACGCCGTCAATCTCTGCCAGCACACGGTTGTCAATTACCTTTGTGATAACACCAACATCCTTCGTCTCTCTGTAAGCGCCGGTAAATTTATTTGTCATCTTCTTATCGCTATAGAAAAACGCAACCGCAACACCGTCTGCAAATGCTCCCTTGTCCGTATATAACTTCCACTCACCGGAAATGGAATTATCTGCCGCGCTTCCTCCGAAGAACGGTACTCTTCCGATGACCTTTGTGATGCCCTTCAGGTAAAATTCCTCTTCTCCCGGAGGTGCTACCATATAAAAGTAATCCGGCGGAACCGTTTTTCCCGCACGCTCCATCGCCAGCTTCGCAACTTTCTCGCCTGCCTCCACTGCGCATTCCGCTTTCTCAACAGCGGCCACCCCAACCGCCATATCTGCGTCTGACACAGCCAGGATTCCAACGAAACCATCCGGTCCTGATATGTATCCCTCCGGTGTAATCACTCCTGTAAAGGAAGTGTTTCCGATCACCGGAACGCCGGGCATTTCATCCGCGATGCCTGCCAGCATCTCATCCAGATCATATGCGCAGCTTGCATATACATACGCCATTTTTACATTGTCCAGTCCAGCTTTTGCTTTTCCGGCTGCCTCAGCCCCCGCAAGTTTGGCATTACTGTTCGTACTTGAACCAGTGTTTCCTTTTAACATACATAGTCCTCCTTCTCGTCATTTTGTACAACTTTGTTGACAATACAAATTATATTTTATATAATTTGCACAGTCAACCCATCGTTTCCGGTTAGTGAAACGAGTGTTCCGTACAGTGGAACGAAAAGGAGGACTCTATCATTTTCCCATTTTATTCAATTATCAGACAATCACGTTCCTTACCGCTTCTCAATCACATAAAAGACGCCGTCCTCTTTCGGGCGGATCGCATATTCCCGAAGCAGTGTGAGATCACCGTGCAAACGAAGGTTTTTCTTCACAAATCCCTCCTCGCCCGAATATAAAAACAGATGCCCGCGGGGTGCTAACAGCCGCTCAAACTGACAGAAACAGCCCGCATAAAAGGCGTCCAGTTCCTCTTTCGTCTTTCTGCCGCGTTTTGGCATGTCCGCAAAAATTTCAGTCATCTGATGCTTCGAAGAAAAATCCAGAAAATCCTTCATGATAAAATTGCAGTCCACACCGGCTGCCGCTGCGTTTTCCTTTGCCCCGGCAATGGCCTCGCCAAAAATATCCACTGCGTAGTTGTCATAAGTCTTCATGCGCAGATTCCGCTCAATGACAAAGGTTCCCACCCCGCAGAGCGCATCCAGAACAACGGCATCTTCTGTCAGATACGGTCTCGCCAGCTCGATGAGCGCCGCCGCCAGCGACGGGTGCATGGATGCGGAAATCGTGTGCTTTCGCCAATCAAAACGGTCGTCCGGAATCGTATAGAACTTCACGCACGGATAAAAGGTACCATCTTTCGTGCGCGCCAGACGAATCTCCACCTCATAATCAGTGGTGGAGTTTTGCAGCTTGCCGCCACTTTTCTGCTCCAGCTCCTGTGCCAATTTTTTTGCTAGCTTTGCTTTTTCTGCGGCATCCATGATTCCGCGTAGCTCCACGCGGAAGTAAAAAGGCGCTGCCTCCCGGTGACTATCTTCCAACAGTTCTATCAGATTTGAGGAAAGCAGAGCTTTGGCCAGATCTTCCGGAGATCCTGACAACGTCTTTTTCACATTCAAGGCATGCAAAAGCTCCCGGTAGCTGTGAAGCCTGCACAGCGTATCCAGCTCCGTTGTGCGCGCCATGACACCCATGGGGTGTACGGTCGTCTGAATCCCGTTTTTACTGTATGCTTCCAGCTGCTTTTTTAACGGCTCGCGCAGCGCGCGCTCAGTCGTAAAAATCACATCATTCCTTCTCTTCCAGCCGGTAAATGTGTGCTTTTTTAACACACCGGACTGCGCCAGCAGCTGCTGCAGCAGCCCGCGCTCCTCCGTCACATGTTTGCGCTCTTCTTCCTTCGGCTCATAGGCGAGTAATTCCTCATAGCGCTCCTGCAAAGAATCAATATAGTCAGATACATCCAGCGCTTTTAGTGCTGTCAGATAGGAGCTTCGCACAAAGCGCGTTTTTTCCACCTCATATGCCTCGTACAGCGCCTGCGCGTCCTCCTGGGCGCGCAGCTCACCGATCAGAAGCGCCGCATTTTTCCGGATCTTTGCATCATCGTCTCCCAAAAGTGAAGCGATAACGGCAGGATCGATCGTCCCCTCTAAAAGCTCTGCCGCCACCTGCGGGTCCTTGCATATTTTCTTCAGTTCGATCAGATTTGCGCGGATCTCCTCGCCCCGGCAGATTGCTTCATAGTTTTTATTCATTGACTTTTTTCTCCATATAGATTTTTACATCTTCGCGAAATGTATTCCATGCATCCTCATGCTCCACATAATATTTCGGACAGTTTTTTCCTGTAATATCATAATGGCGCAGCAGATCTTCCTCTGTCAGACTATACCGAAAGCAGAGCCACGACACCAGCTCCACGAGGGAATCATAAGTCTGCCGGGTGAACTCCCCACTCTCATCGGGAATACAGCACTCAATGGATATCGTGTCCTCATTGCGCTCATTGGATGCATATGCCCATTCATTACAGGGAATGCACTGCACGATTTCGCCGTCCAGACCGATGATAAAATGGCTGCTGGCCTTTGTGACATGCGAATTCTTCAAGCCCTCAAAATAATCGCGGTTGTCTTTCGCCGAAGTACCCGGATTTGCCGTGTAATGAATCACAAGGCCGTTCACCTGCTCTAAGGGAATCCCCGGTCTGGAATACTCATTGACCGTCAAAAGCTGTACATCCAGCGGCGGACGCTCCATTTCCGTCACCTCGCGCGGCTGTCCGGCAGACGGCGACCGGTCAAGCTGTACCCGCTCACTGCCCATAATAATCTGCGCCCTGTGGTGTCTGCGAATCAACCATCCCGCAAACAGACAGGAGACCAGCAGAATCACGAGAAGGCTCACAATTAATACCCTGCGCTCGTTTTTTCTTTTCCTTCGTCGTCTCAGTGCATATTCGTTCAATCGTTTCTCCCTGTTACCTTTTGTACTCTCACTATTTCACGCAGCTTTTGTATGACATTGACAGTCCCAAAACACCACTTTACTCTTCCCCGGCCAGATATTCCATCGCCACATCCACCGTGTGATCCAGCTGCTCCGTCGTATGTGCCATCGACAAAAACATCGCCTCAAACTGTGCCGGAGCCAGATAAATTCCCCGGTTTAACATATAGTTGCAATAGTCTGCGTAACGTGCCGTATCAGAAGTCTTTGCACTCTCATAGTCACGCACCTTTTCCCCGGTAAAAAAGAGGCATCCCAGTGAACCGATGTGGTTGACCTGGCAGGGTTTTCCCGCTGCCTCCACCGCCACGGCAAGCTTCCTGAAAAAGATGTCCGCTTTCTCATTCAGTTCCCGGTAATATTCCGGATGCTCCCTCAGAATGGACAGCTGCGCAAATCCTGCCGCCATCGCCACCGGATTGCCGCTGAGTGTTCCTGCCTGATAAACCGGTCCCACCGGAGCAACCATCTCCATGATCTCTCTTCTGCCGCCATAAGCGCCAACAGGCATGCCCGCGCCGATAATTTTTCCGTAGGTCGTCAGATCCGGCCGCACACCAAAATATTCCTGCGCGCCGCCAAAGGCGAGACGAAATCCCGTGATGACCTCATCAAAAATAAGCAATGCGCCATACCTTGTGCACAGATAGCGCAATCCCTCCAAAAATCCTGCTTCCGGCAAAACCACACCCATGTTTGCCGCCACCGGCTCCACGATCACACAGGCGATCTCCTCCGGAAACTGCCGAAACAGTTCGTCCACGGAATCGAGATCATTATAAGCCGCCGTCAGCGTATCTTTTGTACAGCCCGCCGGGACACCTGCAGAATCCGGGATTCCGGAAGTCATTGCACCACTTCCCGCCTTCACTAACAATCCATCCGAATGCCCGTGATAGCAGCCGGTAAATTTAATGATCTTATCCCTTCCGGTAAAGCCGCGTGCCGCACGGATGGCACTCATGACCGCCTCTGTGCCGGAATTGACCATACGAATCATATCAATAGACGAAATACTGTCGCAGATGAGCTTTGCCATCTCCACCTCGATCTTTGTGGCAGCGCCAAAACTCAGTCCCTTTGCACAGGCATCAAAGACCGCCTCCAACACTTGTGTATGGCTATGTCCCAAAATCATCGGCCCCCAGGACCCGATAAAATCAATGTATTCATTTCCGTCCTCGTCCCACATGTTTGCGCCCGAAGCGCGGGCAATCATACGTGGTGTGGAACCGATGGAACCAAAGGCGCGCACCGGTGAATTGACGCCACCCGGGATAAAGCGCACCGCTTCCTCAAAGATTTTTTCTGATTTTGTCATTATCCGATCAGTCCTTTCCGCATACACTCCGCAAGCTCTTTCGCGAAATAAGTGATATAGATATCTGCCCCTGCACGGTAAGCGCAGACCGCCATCTCACACATGATCCGCTCCTCGTCAATATATCCTGCTGCCGCTGTCGTCTTCACCATCGAATACTCACCGCTGACGCTGTACGCCGCCACCGGTACATTTGTGGCATCCTTCACCTCCCGGATCAGATCGCCGTAGCACGCGGCAGGCTTGACCATGACGATGTCCGCGCCCTCCTCCACATCCAGCAGCACTTCTTTTAACGCCTCCCTGCGGTTGTGAAAATCCATCTGATAGCTCTTACGATCGCCAAAACCCGGCGCCGAGTCTGCCGCGTCACGAAACGGTCCGTAAAAGGAAGAAGCAAATTTTGCGGAATATGCCATAATCGGCACGTTTGTATAGCCATGGGCATCCAGCGCTTCCCGGATTGCCGCCACTCTTCCGTCCATCATGTCAGACGGCGCGATCATATCCGCTCCCGCCTCGGCCTGCGCAACTGCGATTTTCTGTAAATAGGTGAGCGTCGCGTCATTGTCCACCTCTGTTCCGTTCAAAATGCCGCAGTGTCCGTGCGAAGTATACTCACACATACACAGATCCGCCACAAAATACATACAGGGATGCGTCTCTTTTGCATGGCGCAGCGCTTTCTGTACGATTCCGTTGTGGTCATAAGCACCGCTACCGGTCTCATCCTTATGGTCCGGAATGCCAAAAAACATCACTGCATGAACACCCGCGTTTTCCAGTTCATCCAGACATTCATCCATGCGGTCAATGCTGTAACGGTATTGCCCCGGCATGGATTTGATCTCCTCTTTGATATTCTCCCCCTCCGCCACAAACATGGGGTAGATGAGGGAATCGGGACTGATGCGCGTCTCGCGCACCATATTTCTAATCTGACTGCTGCTGCGCAGCCGTCTGGGTCGTTGTATCATCACTTGTACCTCTTTTTCTGTAATATCATCCCGCAGACTACCCATCGTTGTAGTTCTCTCTCCGTTGCACGAACCATTTCGCTGAGCCTTGTAAAACCAAAATCGTGTTCAGCAATGGCTTCCACGATTTTCAAGTCTCATCTACATCGTACAAACGTCGATTGAACACACAATCGATGGGTAGCCTGCTCACTGTATTGTTCTCTCCACAAAAACTTTCTCAGTTAATTGTAGCAGTCCTTCCACAGTCGCTTCCTTAGCTACTTCTACCAGCATCCCTGCCTCCCGCGCCGCCTGCGCGGTCATCTCACCGATACAAAGTGCACGGATCCGTGTCGGATCGACTTTCGGATTTGTCTGTAAAAATGCCTGCACCGTTGATGCACTTGTAAAGAAGACACCGTTAATCGCATCTTCTCTCAAAAGCTGCGCCATGGGAATCCACTCATTTTGTTTTGTGAGGGTCTCATAGATTGCCAGATCTGTCACCGAAACAGCCTTGTCAAGCTCTGTCGCCCGCTGCTTTATACAGGTGACCAGTTTCGGATTGCCGATGTCAGAGCGCGCAATCAGCACGCGGCTTCCATCCGGCAATTTTTCACCGAGAAGCATCCCCAATGAAACACCGTCATAGATCTCCGGCACCAGATCCGCCAGCAGCCCGTACTCACGCAATGCGCTTTTTGTACCGTTTCCGATCACGGCAAGGGTCACGCCGCCCAGTACGCGTACATCCCGCCCACTATCACAAAGCATCTGAAAAAATGTGTGCACGCCTGTGGGAGACGTAAACACAAGACAATCATATTCCTTTTTCGACAATTTTTCAAACTCACCAATTATTTTTTCAGAAGCAGGCAATGGCTTTGTCTCAATCACAGGAAGCTCAATCACCTCCGCTCCCCGCTCCCGCAGCTGCTTCGCCAGTTCATCCATCCGCTCCTTCGGTCTCGTCAGCACAAAGCGTCTCCCGAATAGCGGCAGATCCTCATACCACGCCAGCTGTTCACTGAGCGCCGCCACCGCTCCGACAACAATCATCGCAGGCGTATGCATATGCGCGTCATTTACCGCTGTCTCCAGTTTTCCAAGCGATGCACACACACGCCGCTGACCGGCTGTCGTTCCGCGCTCCAGAACCGCTGCCGGAGTCTTCGCATTCATCCCTGCAGCAAGCAATCCGCTTACAATATCAGGAAGGGCCGACAGACCCATGAGAAACACCAGCGTCCCTTCACTCTTCACATACGCTTCAAAAGGCAGTTCCAGCAGCTGCCCCGCGCGTTTGTGCCCGGTGATGATGTGTACAGAGCTCGCGCAGTGTCGGTCTGTTACCGGAATGCCGTTATAGGCAGGAACCGCAAGCGCACTGCTCACACCCGGCACCACCTCATAGTCAATTCCGTATGCGCGTAGCACCAACAGCTCCTCGCCGCCTCTGCCAAACAAAAAAGGATCACCGCCCTTTAAGCGCACGACACGTTTTCCCTCCTTCGCTTTCTGCACAAGCAGTTCGTTGATCTCCTCCTGTTCCATCGCATGATTTCCTGCCCGTTTTCCGACATAGATCTTTTCTGCCGACTCCGGGATCATGGAGAGAATCCCCATACCCACAAGCGCATCATAGACAACGACCTGTGCCTGCGCGAGAACCTCTTTTCCCTTTAAGGTAAACAGTCCGGGATCAGAAGGGCCTGCGCCCACCAGCCAGACCTTTCCGTTTTGAACCGTTTGTTTTGATGTCACCGACTTTAATGCTTTTTCACGTGCTCCTGCCCGATTCATAGTCCATCCCTCATATACCGTGCCAGACCGATCCCGGTCTGTTCCGCCTGATTACGACTGCCGCTGGCGCTCTCACACGCAAAGCTGCCGTCATAGATATCGCAAAATCCATACAAAATCAATTGTTCCCCATTGACACGTGCGTATGCCGTGACCGGCGAGCTGCATCCACCGTCCAGTTCCCGTACAAAGGCGCGCTCCGCCTCCGCGGCAACCTGGCTGTCATCGTCAAAAAATCCTTCCAGAAAAGAATCATCTTCCCCTGCTCTGCCCTGTACCGCCAGTATTCCCTGTCCTGCTGCCGGAAGCAATTCTTCTGGCTCAAAATAACGAGAAATACGTTCTTCTAAATGCAGCCGCTTTAATCCGGCCGCCGCGAGAATCAGTGCTCCATATTCGCCGGCATCCAGTTTCTGCAGTCTCGTCAACACATTACCACGCACCGGACAAATCTCGATATCGGAATACATTTTTTGCAACTGCATCGAACGACGCAGACTCGATGTTCCCACCGGCTTTGTCCGGTCCCACACCGACACTCCTGTCGGCAGCACCAGCACATCCCGCGCATCCTCTCTGCCCGAATAGCCCAGTATCGGCAGCGCCTTTGTGACATTCATCGGCACATCTTTCAGGGAATGCACACAGGCATCAATGCGTCCGTCCATCAGAGCCTGCTCCAGTTCCTTTACAAACAATCCCTTGCCGCCTACCGCATCCAGTGTGCGATCCAGAATCCGGTCACCGGTAGTTTTCATCGTGACCAGCTCCGGTGTAATTCCGGGGCAATTGTCTCTGATATAATCCATCAAAAGCTGTGCCTGAGCGACTGCCAGCATACTCTCCCTGCTGCCGATCCGAAAGGTTTTTGTCATAACGTTTTTGCTCCCAGCTCACGTTCTAATTTTTCCCGCATTTCCTTCACCTTTTGATGTGTCTCATCCGTCGCCTGTCCGGAAGCAATCGCGAGCAATAGTCCATCCTCCGTTTCCACTGTCGCAGGGAAATAAAAGCTGCACAATGTGTGGTCACTGGCCACATTTACCAGAATCTCGCGATGACGGCACTCTCTGTAGATCGCCTCGTTGACTGCCGGGTCATTTGTGGCAGCGATCACCACATCCATATTTTCCTCCATCAGACATCCGTTGCGATAGACATCCTCCACATAGGTCATACGGTCGCCATATACATCGAGAAGTTTTCTCATTTCCTCACCACACTCCGGCGCGATCACCGTCAGGCGGCAATTGGTCTTTGCCAGCGCCTGCGCGCGTCTGGCAGCGATCCCCCCTGCACCAAATAAAACGATGTGTACACCGTCCATCTTCACATATAACGGAAAATAGTTCCATTTATTGCTCTCCATTTATTTTCCCTCCAAAATATTCATACACCGCGCAAACGCATCTGTATCCAGTCCATCACGCAGCGCAAATAAAATATGTGCGGCCACCTTACTTCCGCTTCGTCTCACTGCTTCTTCCACATGTCTGCGCTGTCCGTCTTCAAGTTTTGAACAGTCCTTTCGCATTCTTCCCCACAGATCGTCTGCCGCCGCATCCGCAATTTTTTCAATCCGTGGAATCAGATCGCGCCCATTGAAAAAGCGCTCAAATTCTGCCAACGCCTCCGCAATTTTTTCCTGCGCCCGCTCTTTCTGTTCCTGCTGCTCTATTGACAATTGTTCCATGCCCAGATCATCCATACAAAGCAGTCGTCCGCCGGGCAACTCTCCCACCGCCGGATCGATGTCCCGTGGCACCGCCAGATCTACAAACACCTTTCCCGAAAGACATATGCCGGTCAGTCTCTCCGGCGTAATCGTCAGATTCGGACTTGCGGTGGCTGAAAAAATATAGTCCGCATCTGCCAGCTTCTCATAACGCCCGCCGTAATTGATACGCATAGCACCCTCCGGAATATCTACCATACCGCTATGATACTGGCGCACGGTAACCGTCACCTGTGCCCCTGCCTCCATGAGTGCCTGTGCCGTCAGCCTTCCCATCCTGCCGTTTCCAATGACAAGTGCCTGTTTCCCCACAAATACAGCGCCTGCCTTTTGCAGCTTTTGAATTGCCGCTGTCGCCGCGGAACGGTTCCCCTTGTCAAATGAGATGCTGCTCCTTACCTCCTTTGCCGCAGTAATCGCCTGCCGAAACAGCACCTCGATGCAATTGTCCGTGGCAGACTCCTCCCGCGCCAGCATCAGCGCATCCTTCACCTGGGAGAGGATCTGATCCTCACCCATAATCTGTGAGCACAATCCGCTTGCCAGTTCAAATAAATGCCTTGCCGCCTCCAGATCCTTTTTCTCATAAAACAGCGCCCGCTCTGGGCCGGGAGCAATTCCCTTCCAGCCACAGATGAGCGCATAAAGATCCGGTTCTGCCTCCGGTGCCAGACTGACGTACAGCTCCATCCGGTTACAGGTAGACAGGAGTACACACCCCCTGATCCCGTTCGTGTTTTGCAACTGTTCCGTACCTGCACAGTCACGATGAAAAAAAGTCACCGTGTTTTGTAATTTTCCTGTCTGCATGACCACACGCGCTGCCGCATTTGTAAACGCGTAGCGCTCGCGCACTTCCACCGGTGCTCTGTTGTGATCAATTCCGATCATTCTTAATTTCATTTTCCCTCGTCAGCTGATACATCAGCGCGTTCACAATCGCCGCAGCCACATTAGAACCGCCCTTGCGCCCCTTTGCGACAATGGACGGAACATTCGCCGATAAGATCAGTTCCTTCGCCTGCACAACATTGACAAATCCTACCGGTACAGCAATGATCATTCCCGGCATGAAACCGTCATTTTCCATCAGTTCGTAAAGACGGATCAACGCAGTCGGCGCATTTCCGATCGCAAAGATCGTCGGACGGTTTAATCGTGCCGCCTTTTCCATTGCGACCGCAGAGCGTGTCTCTCCCCGCTCTTTCGCCTCTGCTGCCACGTCCTCATCCGATATAAAATTATATACCTCTGCGCCCAGCTTGGAAAGAGCCGATTTGTTGATTCCTGACATTGCCATTTTTGTGTCTGTGACAATGCATGCACTGTTCTGCAACAGCCTGTGAGCATGCTCCACAACCCCCGGCGAAAACACCAGATTGTCCGCATAATCAAAGTCCGCGGTCGTATGGATGACACGTTTAATGACCGGCTCCTGCAGCGGATCAAAGATCCGCCCGCCAAGCTCTTTTGTAATGATCTCAAAACTGCGCTGTTCAATTTGGTCCGGTGTCAGCTGTTCCAATTCTATATCCTCCGATTCTGCCTCTGAACTGTCTGTCTTTTTATTATAGTTGAATCATGTAGTTATTGCAACAAACGCTTTTTAAGCTCTGCAATCAGGTTTCCATACTCTGCCATGACCTCAGCATGATGTTCCCGAATATACTGATAATCAGCATCTTTTGCCGCCTGCTCCAACGCCTTTGCGTGTGCTGACAGTTCTTCCGCACCGATCGTGAGCGAAGTGCTTTTTAATGCATGCGCATAGGTCTGATAATCCTGCCACGACTCCTCTGCATATGCCGTTTCCAACACTTCTCTTTTATCTTCTTCCACATATGTCCCAATAATTTCCAGATAAAACGCTTCGTCCTCCATGCAATATAGGAAGCCCGCTTGTGTATTCAGCATTGGAAATCGTTCTTCCAGCGACCTTGGACACACAGTATCATCCGGCAGTGCTGTATTCGCCCGGGCTCCGCGCTCTGTGTTCTCCGTCCCGGTTACATTTTCTGTTTTCTCAATGTGCTCCGCACTCTCTATAGATTCTGCGCTTTCCTCCGTTTCCACCAGCTCTTCCGGCAGATAGCTGCGAAGCATTTCCATCAGCTCATCCTCACGAATCGGCTTCGGCAAATAATCGGTAAAACCGTCCTTCATATACTTTTCCTTTGCGCCTACAATCGCATTTGCTGTCAATACAATAACCGGTGTTTTCGCATTGAGATCATTCTCTAATTGTTTCATTGCCCGCAGTGTCTCAACGCCATCCATCTGCGGCATCATATGATCAAGAAAAATCATATCATACTTTTCCTGACAAACCATGCGCAGACATTCTTCGCCGCTGCAGGCAAGATCAACCTTCGCTCCTGTCTGTTTGATATAGCTTTGCGCTACTTTCAAATTCATCTCCACATCATCAACCACCAGAATTTTTGCTTTTGGTGCCAGCAGTATACGCTGATCCATCTCTGCTGAACGAATAAATTCCTGATATTTCTGCGTAAAATCACCCAGAGGTTCCGCATTTACAATCTGCTGTGGAATCAACGCAGTGAAAACAGAGCCTTTCCCATACTCGCTTTTGACATGGATCTCACCACCCATCAGTTCAACCAGATTTTTGGTAAGACTAAGTCCCAATCCTGTTCCCTGAATGTTGCGGTTTTTCCGTTCATCTACTCTTGTGAAGTTCAAAAACAGCTTATCCATATCCGATTTCCTGATACCAATGCCGCTGTCCTCCACTTCGATTTTCAGCAGAAGATGTTTTCCTTTCGTCTGCTCATATCCCATACGAAGAATGACTTTTCCTTCCTTCGTATACTTCACGGCATTGGACAGGAAATTATTGATAATCTGTCTGACATGTACCTCATCTCCATACAGAACAGATGGCATATTTTCATCAATTTCCATCTCGAAATCCAGATCCTTCGCGTCCGCTCTGGCTTTGGTCATATGATAACAGTCATTCAGAACCGAAAATAATTCATACTCCACAGGAATAATTTCCATCTTCCCGGATTCAATTTTAGATATATCCAGAATATCATTGACAATGGATAATAAGGTCTGGCTGGCACTCTGAATGTTTTTCGCGTACTCCCGGATTTCTTCCGTATCACAGGTATCACAATTTTTCAAAAGCATGGTATCCATACCAATGATTCCATTGATCGGCGTACGGATCTCATGGGACATATTCGCCAAAAACTGACTTTTTGCCACATTTGCCGCAATCGCGTCATTTTTTGCCTGCTCAACAAATCTGACATGCTCCTGCATCATTTCACGCATATAGGTGAATAATGTACAGACAGAAAAAATACATGCCCCGTATCTGCTTGCCTTTCCCAGATCTCCAACCTTTATGGTATAGGTTCTCAAAATATCGACTACTACACCAAACATCATACAGATAATTCCGGCAAATTTTATACCTGTTCCCAGGCTTTTCGCCTTTCTGGCATTCCTTCCTAATGTGACCACATTCACCAGAATCAGCAACACTATAATCCCGTGTGAAATCACAGACATCTGCATAAAATCGATGTGACCGGAAATTTGAAGAACCAGCTGAGCCACTACATTGATCATAGAAATCAAGGTTGCTGCTAACATAGCTTTCGAAATTTCGGGCATCGATTCATAGCAGTATGCTTCAAAAAAGAGCGGCGCTGTCATCAGTATGAGAAAGATCAGATTGGAATATAAGGTCTGATTTCCATAAAATACTTCCGGTACCTTTGTCTCTATCAGATAGTAAATACTCATCAACAGCAAATAAATACCAAGGTACTGCACACCACCAACCTTTTTCAGAGACCTTTTCTGTATGATTGCCAATACCAGAAAAATCACTGCTACAATGAGAATGATCATCGTCAAAAGAATATCCCACGCTTTTTGCTTTATGAAATGAAGAATCGCCACATCTCTCGCGGCAACAGATATCTCTGATAAATATGTGGCATAATCTGCGTAGGGGGAACTCATTTCAATCTGTATCTCCCCCGCTTCACAATCCCTTGGAATATCAGCAAATACAATCACACTCCCGGGTGTACGTCCAAACAACCTCTCATCATTCAGCCCAAAGCTATATATTTCCTCTCCGTCAACTGTAATTTTTAAGGTCTTGTCAGCGGACAAAAAAGTCAGAGTCTTCCCCCAATATGCTCTGGGAATGGTATTTCTGATAACAATGTTTTCGTTCGGGCGGCTGGTGGAATTATAGGGTAATTCCTGCAAAGCCGTCTCTGTACCATCTTCTCTGACAAGTATCCAGCCAGTATTGAACGTCTGCACCTCACCTTTCGCCAGAGTCATGTCATCCACCTTTGCTGTTTGAATCACAATTGCTATCACTGCCAACTGTATCAAAAAGATTGCCCATATCAACTTATTATACTTCTTCATAGCCTCTTCACACCTCATGAATTCCTCTTAAGTTCCCGAAGCAGTGCCCCATAC